>JAJFIN010000133.1 GCA_021774955.1 Alphaproteobacteria bacterium
GGGATGAGCAGCGCATCGGTCCCGCTGGCGACACCGACCACTTCAACGGCGCCGGAAAATTCTGCCAAAGCCGCCTCAAGCTCATCAATTTCTGGTCCGGAAATATAGCGTCCATGATCGAGCACTTTGGCGATGGCCGCATCGATCTCGGGCTTCAGCCGAGACTGCTGCATCTTCAGGTCAATAAATTGAATGGGCGCGTCGTGATCAACAGAACCACTCATTGGAGTTTCAGGTTTATTCATAAATTGGTTCCTGATCGGTACTTAGGTTTGCGGTGCATGGCACGCTTCAATGATTTTCAACGCCGAAGACAGCGCACGACGCGCATCGGCACCGGAGACAACCGGTTCGTCGCCAGCCCGAATGGCGGCAATGAAAGAACCAATGGCGTAGCCCAGCGGGTCATCGGCGATTGCTGGCAGCGTGCCATCACCGGTAAAGTTTGCATGCAGCTCGGCTTCAGTTGTATTTGTCAGGGTACGGTTGATAAAATCAATCTCGATGGCGCCATCGTCATATTCCAGGCGCATATAGCGCTCGCGTTTGTCTGCCATACGACTAGCCACCAGGCGAACTTCACAGCCATCGGTCAAACGGAGGTGGGCATCGACCTCGTCTTCGTATTGGCCATGCACTTGCTTCGACGCAGCCGCAATGGTTTCAACGGGTGCTGGGGCGACCTGATGAACCAGGTCAAGGTCATGGATCATGAGATCCAGAACAACGCTCACGTCCATGGCGCGGCCGGTGAACGGTCCAGCGCGTCGGCACTCAATCCGGCGTGGCGTGCGGCGGCGCCCGAGGAGCCCAAAATCCTGAAAGACAAATCGTTCCTGGTGACCGACCTGCAGAGCGCATTCTTCGGCTTCAGCAATCTTAATCAACTCATCGGCGTCTGTCGCAGTTAAGGCGATTGGTTTTTCGACATAGACGTCGAGCCCGGCCTCCAAGGCTTGCTTGGTCAATTCAAAATGAGCAACGGCTGGCGTGGTGATCGAGACAATGTCGATATCGGCGGCCATACCGGCGATGGAATTGGTTACTTTGGCCCCTAACTCACTGGCCAGTGCTTGGGCGGCGGCATCATCAGCGTCAACGACAGCTGTTAGGGAGACGTTCTGCAGGCTGGCATACTTGCGCGCGTGCAGCTTCCCGAAGAAACCCGCTCCAACAACACCGGCTCGCAATATGCGTTCATTGGTGCCTGTTTGCGCCATCTAGACCCCTTAATAGTGTACTTACAGCAACATTAGTTACAGTTTGCCCAACTCACAGGTGACGTCGAGGGAAATAACTCCTATTGGTTAATACCTCTAAAGAAGCCGCCTGGCTGGCGGCGCTTATTGCCTATGTTGAAAGCATAGGCAAGTAAAGGAAAGTTACAGAAAATGACTGAGATAAAAAGCAAGGAAATCCGCTTCGCTTCAGCTCCTGAAGGCATGCCGAACGACAGTAATTTTGAGCTCGCAGAGGTCACAATTCCTGAGCCCAAGGACGGCGAATTCGTGGTTAAGAACCTTTGGATGTCGGTCGATCCTTATATGCGTGGGCGCATGACCGACCGTAAAAGCTATATTGGTGGTTTTGTCGTCGGTAACGCGCTTGAGGGCGGGGCAATCGGGAAAGTTGTGCAGTCGAACAATTCCAATTTTCCGGAAGGCACTTATGTTTCGTCGATGCTGGGGTGGCGTGAGTATTTCCTCTCCAATGGCGACATGATGAGCCCGCTGGAGGTTCACGATGGTGTGCCTCTACAGGCTTACCTCGGTGTTATGGGCATGCCGGGCCTCACGGCTTACGCCGGCCTCTTCAAGATTGCAGATCTGAAAGAAGGCGAAAACGTTTTTGTGTCAGCCGCTTCCGGCGCGGTTGGGGCTACCGTCGCACAGATCGCAAAACTAAAAGGCTGTTACGTTGTGGGTTCCGCAGGATCTGATGAAAAATGTAAATGGCTCACCGATGAGTGTGGCGTCGACGCCGTGATCAACTACAAATCTACTGACAATCTAACAGCAACGGTTGCCGAAAAACTCCCCAATGGCATTGATGTCTATTTTGAGAATGTTGGCGGTGACCATCTGGTGGCAGCGCTCGAAAGCATGAACTTCTTTGGGCGGATCGCTTTGTGTGGCATGATCAGCCAATACAATGCGACAGTTATGCCAGAAGGTCCGGGCAATTTGATCAATGCGGTTGCTCGTTCTCTTCGTCTTGAAGGTTTCGTCGTCTCAAATCATTTCGATCAATTGGGTCCATTCCTGAACGATATGTCCGGCTGGATCAAAGACGGTAAGATGCAGTGGAAGGAAACGATTGTCGAAGGGCTTGAAAATGCACCGCAAGCTTTCTTCAATCTGTTTTCCGGTGACAATTTCGGCAAGATGCTGGTGAAGCTGGCCGACGATTGAAAGGCAGGGTTTACTTCCTTGTACCCATCTGTCACCCCAGAAAATGCGTCAGCATTTGTCCGGGGCCAAGATCAATGGGTCTGACCCAGTGCTTCATTGTGGATTGCCGCGTCGCGCCAACGCTCCTCGCAATGGAGACCTTTGCACGGATCGGTACTAAACCGCCCGCCCTTCGAGACACTCGCTTGCGCTCGTTCCTCAGGACGACGTTCCCTTTTATCGTTACACTGAGGAGGGCGCCCTTGGCGCCCGTCTCGAAGTGTCCAGCGACCCGTGCAAAAATCTCCGCAATGACGAAATGATGGAGTGAGGAAAAGGGGCCGCTTCCCTTCCCAATCATGGTAGCCCTTCGGGTGATTGGGAAGGTAAGCGGGTCCGGGCGTTCAGTAAAAACAAAACATGTGGTTTGAAACCGGTAG
>JAJFIN010000134.1 GCA_021774955.1 Alphaproteobacteria bacterium
ACATCTTCAGGCTGGGTATAGAGCTGATCATTATCAATCTCATCGAGATCACGGCCAACGCCATCTTCTTCACCACCGGTCACACCCAATTCAATCTCAAGGCTCATGTCGATCTTAGCCAACCGCGTGAGCATTTTTTCACACTCCCGAAGATTGTCTTCAATGGGCTCTTCAGAAAGATCCAGCATGTGTGAGCTAAAAAGCGGCTTGCCAGTTTTCTCGTAGCGTTCTTCGCTATGGCCGATCAAACGTTCAACCCAGGGAATAAGTTTGCGATTGGCATGATCAGTGTGAACAGCCACACAAATCCCATATTCTTCGGCCACAGTATGAATGTGATTGGCCGCTGAAACCGCACCCAACACACTCGCTGTTTCGCTATCTTTGAGGCTTTTACCGGCAAAGAACTGCGCCCCACCACCGGACAATTGAACGATGACATCCGATTGATTGGCAGCGGCTGCCTCAAGCACGGCGTTGATTGTATGTGTACCAACCACATTGACCGCCGGTAGCGCATAACCACCAGCTTTGCAGGCTTTCACAAGTGTTACATAGTCTTCCCCAACGACTACACCGGGCTTCAAACTTGCAGACAATGTTTTCATCCTTCTCAGATTTACGACTCAAAATATTTCTGGCTGGAGTTTACACCCAGGTGTTGACTAATGCCACGATGGATTACCACTCAACATCATCCTCGACAAATCCCCACCAATTAACGATGATCTAGAGATCAGAACAATAATAGGGTGGCACAAGCGTAGGTTCTATGGCGCGATCACCCCTGAGGGAGAATTATGAGATGGGTGCATTACCAGATTTTGGCGACTATGACGCGCTAGGTCTTGCGGAATTAGTGAAGAATAAGGATGTCACGCCACGTGAATTGCTGGATCAAGCCATCGAACGGCTGGAGCAAGTCAATCCCGAGATCAACGCTGTCGTCATTGAATGTTATGACCATGCCCGCAACCAGATCGAAGCCGGCCTTCCTGAAGGACCGTTTAGAGGCGTCCCCTTCCTCTTGAAAGACCTCCATTTACTACTCAAAGGAACCGAAACGTCGAGCGGCTCGGCCATGTTCAAAGGCCTGATTGCCGATCACGATTCGACCTTGGTAACACGCTACAAAAAAGCCGGGCTCGCCATCTTCGGTAAAACCAACTCGCCTGAGCTTGGTCTGACGGTGACGACCGAGCCCAAAGTCTATGGACCCACGCGTAACCCTTGGAATCTTAACCACATTCCCGGCGGTTCGAGCGGCGGTGCTGCCGCTGCCGTTGCCGCGCGTATTATCCCAATGGCCAATGCCAGCGATGGCGGCGGATCAATTAGGCTACCCGCTGCGGCTTGCGGGATCTTCGGAATGAAGCCGACCCGGGCCCGCACACCCTTTGGCCCGGATCGTGGCGAAGGCTGGAACGGCTTTTCCATCAGCCATGCTGTATCAATCAGTGTACGGGACAATGCCGCTTTGCTCGATGCAACGACAGGGGGCGAAGCTGGCGACCCTTACCCGGCACCGACACAAGCACGGCCTTTCCTTGAGGACGCTAATCAGGATCCTCAGAAACTCCGCATCGCCTTCAATACTGTCTCGCCCAACGGTTCGACCGTCCATCCTGAATGCATCAAAGCGGTGGAAGATGCTGCGAAGCTATGTGCCTCACTCGGCCATGATGTTGAAGAAGCTCGACCAGAGTTCAGCCAAGCAGCTCTCGGTGCTGCGCAGTTTACCATCATTGGCGCACACACTGCTGCAGCCTTAGCAATTCGGGGTGAGGCTCTGGGCCGCGCACCAACGCAAAACGATGTCGAAGCCGCAACTTGGTCAATGTTAAAACAAGGCCAAGCCGTCACCGCTGCGGACTATGCCCGCGCGCAGATCGCGGTTCATCAGCAATCAAGGATCATCTGTCAATTCTTTGAAACTTACGACGTTTTGATCGAACCAACATTCGGACTACCCCCTCTGAAAATCGGCACCGTCAATATGGATAGTGATGATTTAGGCTCATACGTTTCGATATTGCAGGAAGCAGGCCCCTTTACCGGCGCCTACAATATGACCGGTCAACCCTCCATGAGTGTGCCTCTGCATTGGTCGGAAGATAGGCTTCCCATCGGGACAATGTTCACCGCCCAATATGGTGAAGACGGCCTTTTGTATCAGCTCGCTGGACAGCTAGAACGGGCGCAGCCCTGGAAGGACAAAATTCCTCCTGTCCACGCTTAACAAATCAAATTTACCATTCATGCGAAGGGGGCGCCTCGCCGAGATATTCTGTGAGGCGTCTTTTTGTTCCCGGCGTTATCTCGCCAGGCAAAGCGTCGAGCGAAAAAAACTTCCATTCTGAGATTTCATGGTTGAGATTGGGGACCATCTCAAACTTTTCAACCACAAAGACCGCCACATGGTCGGATCGGTAACCAACGAAATTTGAATAAAGCCCCAATAGTCGAGGGGCTTCTTTCAAAGTCACGCCGACCTCCTCGTGAAGCTCACGTTCTAAGCCTCCCTGCACGAGCTCGCGCCGTTTGACACCACCGCCGGGAAAGAACCAGCCCGGCATGTAACTGTGGTGGACCAACAGAACCCGTGCCTGATCGTCGATCACTATTCCCCGAACACCCAGAGACAGAGGATAGTAAATGCGCCGGATCGCGCGACGAAAGGGGTCAGCCACATTGTATCCAATGTTGATCAACTGGTGTGTCAGGGGTCTCTTTGTCATTATTTTTTTCTTAAGCCTTTTGTCTTCTCGCTATTTTTTGCCGCAAAACGCTTGACCCAAAGACTGTGGGTTGGCTTCAAGTATACCATTTACTAACCATCCAGTGCCAAAGTATCCGTCAAATTCTGGGCGGATAACCCGATTTCAGACTTGCAAACGAGTGGTTTTACGATGGGATTTGCAGACCTTCTCTTGAGTAAGCGAAAAACCTCCAGCGAGAGATTCGAGTATGACATCCCTCCCGGCGGTATTCCCAATGCGCTGGCGGGTACCGACACCAAGGTGCACGACAAATTGTCCGAAGAAAACCAAATTCTATCGACCCCGAGCGACCAAACTGAAGGCGTCAAGCGCGCATTGCGTTTCACCAGCAAAACCCCAGTGGATGCCAAGGCAAAGATCAAAGCTGCTGTTAGAGGCGTTTTTGAGGTCATCGAACACACAATCCTGACAATCGATAGTCTTCACGCGTTGCTCTTCGAGGTTCAGGAGCTTACACAATCTGTAAAACAAACACAGGCTCACCTTTCCAGATTGGCAGTAGTCAGTCAGTATAATGATTTATTGGATCGAATTCCAACTGTCCTAGAAACCGCAACTCACAATGGTACAAACCTGATTAACGGTTCCGGGCAGAGAATAAGCGTTCCTATCCTAGAAGCCGGCACAGCTCAGTTTGTTATAAGCCATACTGATCTTAGCAATTCAGAAAAAGGTTTGGACCTGCCAAGGATGGATGGTGATCTCACCGATGATGCCGACGTAATGGTCTTTTTGACCAAACTGGATCAGGCCATAGAACTGCTTGAACGCACCGCTGACGCCTATTGTCAGAATGCAGAAGTATTATCGCATCACTTCGATTCTTAGCCGCACCCACCGGCAGACAACAATCGATTAAATTCCGACATGAATTTGTCCTAAGTCCCGAGCTCTCCCTTAATTGAGCACCAATACTCAGGTTTCATGATCCCGCTCCCTATGTCTCCAGGAGTATATTCATGAGATCCGTTTGTTTTATATTAGTGCTAGCGTTCTCATTGTCAGGATGTTTGGCAACCTCGCTGGTTTCGACCGCCGTTGAAGTCACCGGGAGTGCAGCCAGCGCAACAATAGGCGTCACCGGCGCCATCGTCGAAACCGGCATCGACTTAGCGACACCAGAAGAGCCTGAACAAGAGGGCCCTCTCGAACACGTAGATTCGTAAGGGACCCCCTCTATTCCGCCCGTAACCCCTTATTTACCCTCGTTAAGATAGGCTGGAAAAAAAGTGACACCTGTGTCATGATCATAAAAAAGTGAATCACGCCATACGGGAGGACACCATGACTGGCAAAGCAGAGATGGGTAACATCACCATCGATCCGGCTTACAAGGCCGTTGATCCATCGGATTTCAAATCGATGTTGGAAATTGATCGTTATAGTGATCGCTCAAACGCTTTTGATAAAATTATCTCTGCCACGCATGATCATTTTTGGGATCCACTCGATACAAAATATATCGACTTCGATAGTGCTTTCAATCTCAAGAAAGATTATTTGATTGATCCCTCCCAGGAAGCGGATCTTAAAACGGCCGTCAATGACAAGCTCAATGAAGATCAAAAAATTCAACTCGTGAATGACAATGTTCTTTGGTCCTTGTCGAGCATCTTACACGGCGAGCAAGGCGCTCTAGCTCTATCGGCAAGCCTATGCCACATCCTTAAAGATCCCGGCGCGCAGGAATACGCGGCCAACCAAACGCGCGAAGAGGCGCGTCATGTAACGGCTTTTGCACGCTACGTTCATACGCGATGGGGCAAGCCCGTATCGGTTGGTCCGGCCCTTGGCGATCTTTTACAAGAACTGGTGTCTTCCAAACTCGTGTGGAAAAAATTGGTTGGCATGCAATTAATGGTCGAAGGATTGGCCATGGGCGCCTTCGCAACTTTTTACAAGTTTGGTCGCGACCCACTCCTGGTCAAACTAATGCAACTGGTCATGACCGATGAGGCCTTCCATCACAAATTTGGTAAAATCTGGGCCGACCGCACAATTCCTCTCGTTGCAGAAGAAGAACGGGTTCAGATAGAAGATTGGGCTTGGGAAGTATTCCAAATCCTGCTGTTCAACTTGGGCAGTCCCGAACAGAAGAAATATGTCTACGCTAATGTCGGGCTCGACTGGGAATGGGTACAAGGCGCCTACATGGAAGCCATGACCGATGCCAATATTCGCGACGAGCTGCAAGAATCCACCAACATATTCCGTGTCCTTATCAAAACACTGTTGAAAGCCAACATCATTACCGATCGCACAGCGCCTAACTACGCTGCGTTCATCGATATGAAAGAACTTTACAATGAAAGTGATCGGATGGTCGGTGACGATATTGCCGAAGAAGGCATTCGTTATTTAAAAGAACTTAACGGTACGGGTGGATCACCGTTTGTGAGCCCCGCTTCAACTATTGCCGCTGAGTAGAGCGTTCAATTAAGCCGTGATTAAAGTGTTAGATGGCAAGCTTCATTGAAGCTTGGCCGCCGAACCACGACTTTGGATAAACCTGGAAAGTCGGGCTTCAACCTCTCAGCAATCCAGTGAGCGATGTTTTCAAGCGTCGGTTGTTCCAAGCCGTCAATCTCATTGAGAAAATTATGGTCAAGTTGTTCCTTCAACACAGAGACCGCTTGATCGAGATTGGCGAAATCGGACACCCACCCCTTCTCTGCATCTCGCGTGCCTGACACACTCACATCAACATAAAACGAATGTCCGTGCACGCGACCATAGCGATGGCCTTCGGGCTGACCACTTAATGTATGGGCCGCATCGAAGCCAAACGATTTAACAATTTCCAACTGACCTTCAACACTCATCACTGAATTCCTAGAATTTTATGGGTCTGCAAACTTAACTTCCACTTTGGATGCGCCAAACAATATTTCACCGCCGCCTTTGTTGCTTCAGCAAGATCGGGTCCATCCATCGGCTGCAAGAAAAAGTGCTCGAATTCCCAATCCTCAAACCGCTTTGGCGAAACCTTATCTTGAGGATAGACCAGCTTTAATTCATTGCCGCGCCGTATTTCGATCTCTGTATCAGCTTTCGGGCTGACACAAACCCAATCAAGTCCTTGCGGGACTTTCAAAGTACCGTTGGTCTCAACCGCAATCTCAAAGCCCACAATATGGAGCGCGTCTATAGCGGCTTCGTCCAGTTGAAGCAAGGGTTCGCCACCAGTGCACACGACCATCGGCTTACCACGTGGGCCATCCGGCCAATTGGCGCGCACCGCCGCGGCGAGGGCTTCCGGTGTTTCAAACACACCGCCATTCAGCCCGTCGGTACCGATAAAATCCGTGTCACAGAACTGGCAGACCGCGTTGCTCCGGTCTTGTTCCCTGCCCGTCCAAAGATTACATCCTGCAAAGCGAAGAAACACCGCTGGTCTTCCCGCCTGTGCGCCTTCGCCTTGAAGCGTGTAGAAGATTTCTTTGACGCTATAAGTCACGATTGTTTGCCGCTTCGAAATTTTTCGTAGCCCCGCATTCTCAATTCACAAGCAGGACAAGTACCACAACCATAGCCCCATTCATGGCGTATATCACGCTCACCCAGGTAACAAGTATGGGTCTCTTCGCGAATTAAGTTGATAAAAGCTTCACCACCGATTTCTTCCGCCATTGACCAAGTATCTGCCTTATCGATCCACATCAAAGGCGTGTGGAGGACAAAATCTGTTTCCATACCCAAATTGAGGGCCGCTTGCATCGCTTTGATTGTATCATCGCGGCAATCCGGATAACCGGAATAATCCGTTTCGCATACACCGAGCACGATGTTGCGAATGGAGCGGCGATAAGCAATTGCTGCGGCAAGTGTCAAAAACAAAATGTTCCGCCCGGGAACAAAAGTTGACGGTGATCCAGAATCAGTCATTCGAATTTCTGCGTCCCGCGTGAGCGCTGTATCACTGAGGGCACCCAACACGCCTGCATCGACGACATGGTCATCACCGAGCGCGCCATGATCATTTCCCAATAAAGGTGGAAGCTTCTCAAGCACAGGCGCGCGACAGGACATTTCAACATTATGGCGTTGACCGTAATCAAAACCCACGGTCTCAACATGAGCAAAGCGTTTTAGCGCCCACGCCAGGCAGGTCGTTGAATCCTGGCCACCCGAAAACAGTACCAGCGCGCGTTGTTGCTCGTTATGATGCATTCGTTCCAACCTTGCTTTAGCTCGGGCATTGAGGGTAGTGACGATGAAGACCAAACCCTATTTCGTCTATATGACCACACCCACACGGGAAATGGCTTCAACCATCGGCCGCGCGCTGGTTGAAAACCATATGGCCGCATGCGTCAATATCATTGACGGCATGACCTCGATATATCGCTGGGAAGGCAAAATTGAAGAGGATGGAGAAACAATATTGGTCGCAAAAACGGTTCAAGACCAGCTTGATGACCTGAAAAACGTTGTAGAATCAATGCACCCCGCAAAAACGCCCTGTATTGTCGCTTGGCCGATTGAAAACGGTAGCGAAAGCTATTTAAACTGGCTAGCCCTGGAAACCGCAGCCTTCTAAGTAAAGGCAATATTATTAAGACTCATGCCCTACGATCGCCAAATAAAGAGGGAAGATGAATTTGACGCTGTGGTTCAGCCGGTCAAAACATCCACAAAATCAAAGGTTGTGAAATTGGCGTCCATT
>JAJFIN010000135.1 GCA_021774955.1 Alphaproteobacteria bacterium
GAAGTTGTAGGTCTTACGGATGTGATATCGAGTGGTATCAATGGTTTTCTGGTAAAACAGCAAAATGAAGATCTTTATGCTGATGCTATTTTAAAGGCGACGAGGGATATGGATTTACGTCAAAGTATCGTTGAGAAAGCAGAAATTCGCTTAAGATCTGAGTTCACCCAGTCAGTAATGGTTGACCATTATATGAGCCTTTATCAAAGAATATTGGGCGGTGATTTGCGGGCAGTGTGATTTATTTGTTTCTAACAACGTTTGGCGTCAGTGGAGAAAACCTTTCGCAGATTTTATTATTCTTAGCAAGGAACATGTCTAACGCTGGTGAATTACATATTCCAAATTTCCTTTGTCCAATGCCAGAGCCAGATTTTTGAGGTATTGCCGAAATTTTTATTCCATTCAATTCGTGCGTTTTGTACTTGAACCGAATTCCACCAAATTGCGATATCGCCATCGAGGGCGTTTATATGCTGTGCCGCACTAGGTGCACTAGTGTGGATAATTCCGACATCACGAATCTTTTCAAAAAAGGGCTCTGCTTGCTCAGACATCGGCCAATGATGTTTGGGCCAAAAACCAATCGTTGGATTGTTAGCAGCCAGATTGATATTTAGAGTGGTTCCTGGGTGATCTAACACTGTCAAACTACAGGCATTTAACTGCGGTTGGAGTTCACCCACACAATATTTCAACCATGGAAATTTCTGAGTGAGTATCAAATCATCTCTTAGGCTACCGTTTCCCAGAGGAAAAGTTCTGTACAGGAGATTGTTTCTAACAGGCAAAGTGAGGTTTGAAATAAATTCGATTTTGCCTTTTACCGTTTCAGCGTGATCGCCAGGTTGGGGAGTGGAGTCAAATCTGTAGGTGAAAGCATGATGTCGTGTACTAACTAATATTATGCTTTCATTGTTTTTCGAGAATGCGTTTTGAGGAAATTTACTTAGATAGGGGGAGGGGAGTGGTTTGAAATTTCCAATATACCTGCCATGATTTTTCCAACCCCATGTAATAAAATTGTCTTGTGAGTATTCGTGAGATGCAACGACAGAAAACACTTTCGCGTTCCCATAATACCCGCCATGTTGTACACTGATGATGTGTTCACCATGTTCCTTTTTGAGGGCTGTTTCGTGCCGACCTGTGTCGTCAAAGAACTGATTTGAGACCAGCGATGACTTGGCTTGTTTGGGTGTTCGTTTTTCACCAAGACCGGCAATCATTTTGTAGTTTGACGGAATGACCAGGGACAGAATTTTCCAAAGGAGGTTTGAGTGTGTGTTTATGGCAGTGCACTTATCAAAATTCTCCAATCCATTGGTATTTGAAGAGTGCGGTTCTATGTTTTCGTTGGAGCTCGAAAAAAACATGAGCAGTGAAAGCCATCTAGCGGAAAAGAATCCGACGCCATATACCCCTCGACACCTCGATGGCCATCGATACGGACGTAGTGTGTCCTTCAGCCGGTCTTTTGGAGATTTTGTGGCCTGAGAATCGGGATTCTGTTCTTGATATTCACCCGTAGCTAATGGCGTCCGCCAGGAAAAAACCCAATTGCTGGGCGCTTTGTCAGCGATGAGCAATGATAGCAGCCAATGATTGAATTCTTGCCCCAAAATCCCGTTGGAAAAAAAATCGACTGAATCAGTAAATGACCAGTTGGATTTGAATTCTACTAGTTCAATAGATAAAGGAAGATTTTGGTATTTTTGAAGCAGGTCTTCAACTCGTAAGCTACGGTCCCAAATAACCTGCATCAGAGTTATCAGCCATGGTGTTAAAAAATAATTCCAATACACTTTGCTGTGGTTTGATCCATTTAGCTGATTAAAGTGAATTACTATTTGATCCAGCTCATCTTGATACCAGGCATTCACACTTTCTTCCGCGTTTACTAGTTCCGCTACGGAAGAAAATGGATCTGGCTCCCATTCAAAGAAGGGCCAATTAGGGTACTTTTTTTCTTTCCCCAAAAATGACCAAGGGCCTACCAAAATGTCACTTTTGGGATCGAAGTCGTCAGGTAAAGAACCACATATAAGGCGTTGCTTGATAGACAATTAACGATCTCTAGTCTTGTAAGCTTTGAGACTGGGTTGTTGAAGAATGTCTACACCCACATCAAGTGTGTGAGATGGTTGACCTTGTAGTGAAAAAAACGGGCGCTAATTCAATGTGATCTGTTGGAGATGCCCTTTTTCATCAATATACTCCAGGCAAACTTTATCACTAGTTCTGCTCCAATATTGTTCGTTGAGATGTAAGCTAATTTGAGCAACCTCCGGATTGCTGACGAGGTACGAGACGACATCTGCTAATTTTATTCCACACTCATCTTTGTAAAGTGCCTTCAAAATATTTCTAAAGACTATTAGGTCATCTTCATAGTCGAGCGTTAAACGAACGCTGTCATATATATGTGAAGGATCACTGACTTTGATTTCCTCGTGCGCGCAAATACCGCTCTTTGTAAAGAAGTATCCAAATCCAGTATCGTTTTCTTGTGTCTGGTAATTTTGATATACTTTGTTCAATGCTGCGGCTGTGAAGCTTTTTGAAGCGCAGCCCAATGGTAATCCCGCAACTGATACAACATCCAGATGTTTGTTTGCCAATAGATGGTCCATCGTGGTGTCCATGTATTCGGTTGAACACAATATATCATCACCATCTACCTGAATAATGGCATCAAAACCAAACTGTATTACGGCGTCGTGGAAGCGCTTAATGAGGTCGTCTCTAGATCCTCGGAAAATGGATGCACCATAACTAGTAACGATCTCTGCGAGGGGATCATCAGCCTCATCACATGTTGTGCATACAACGACATCAATATTTTTTTCAATGTGCTTTGCGGCGAAAACTTGATCCAACAAGTGACAGACCATAGGTTTGTCGACACCTTCCAAAATGGCTTTTCCAGGCAATCGCTCTGAAGAAAGCCTTATAGGAATGATACAACCGATCTTCATTCATTTCATCCGAAGTATTGAATTGTTTTGTGCAGCGCTTCGACTTTTGGCTGTGCTTCTTCCAGGCTGCCATAGTTGTTAACAAGCTGCATTATTGTAGGTTGGACCCGCTCTGCAATGGGACATAGACCATTTTCATACTCCAAATCTTGGTATAGAGGAGGGCAATGTCGTTTCCAGGCACCTGAACTTATCAGCGTTTCATGGTATGTAAGTGCCCAAGCTGCATAGACGCCGTCACCTCCGAACTCGACGTATTTGTCGCTAAAATCCTGCCAAGATATTTCGTCGTGCAGATATCGTAGACTGTAACACCAGTAACTCGATTCACAATCGTCAGGCACAAGTTGCGGTGTAAGGTAAGCCACATCTTTCACAACTTCGTCATATAGATTAGCTGTATCCAATCTAGTCTTTAGAAAAAAGTCCATCCGTTCGGTTTGTGCAAGGCCAACTGCAGCTGCTACTTCAGGCATGCGGTAGTTCAAGCCTAGGTCATCATGGCGTTTGTAATTTGGATCTTGAAAAACTTTCCGGTTAAGTCTTATGCGCCCGTCACCTGATGTCATCGCGGCGTAACCCAAGCTGCCAAATTTTCTCATTCTAGCGGCATATTCCTCACTGTCAGTCACTATTATTCCACCATCACCGGTGGTTATGTGTTTCGAATTTTCTAAACTGTAGCTGGTGATTGAACAAGTTTCGGTTATTGATCGCCCTTTATATTTTGCTCCAAAAGCTTGTGCAGCGTCATTGATTATTGGTAGATCGTGCTTTTTTGCGATTTCTGAAATTCGATCATATTGGCAAGGTAACCCATAAATTGGGACAACTTGTATCGCTTTGGTTCGCGGGGTGATTTTCCGTTCAATATCGTCTGGATCGATATTAAATGTGTTTTCATTGATATCGGCAAAAACCGGGATTGCATTCTGTGCGAGTGTTACTGATAGATTTGATATAACTGTTAGTGCGGGCATTATAACTTCATCGCCATATCCTACACCAAGAGCGTGAAGTGCAGCATGCAGTGTGGATGTACCTGAGTTGAAAGTAACGGCCCATTTGGCACCGACTTTTTCGGCAAAAGCTACTTCAAATCGATTGTTCATACCTCCAGAAGTGCCAGAACCAAATCCTGAGTCTAGCACTTCACGAATGTAGTTGAATTCAGCTTCACCAAACCGCCACGTGTTTTTCATTATTTACGAATCCTGTTTTGTTTCTCATAGTGCTGCTATTTGTCTAGCAGGTACGCCCACTACTTTCGCTTCAGTCGGTACATCTCGAATCACGACGGCACCAGCACCTATAATACTATTCCTGCCAATTTTAATATTCTGAATAATTGTCGCGGCGGTACCAATATGGGAATCACCGTCAATAATCACCCCTCCAGATAATGTGGCCCCTGGCGCCACATGAGAATATGAACCTATTCTACAATCGTGATCGATAATGGCGCCAGAATTGATTATCGCAAAATCCTCTATAACTACGCCCGGGTTGATAACTACACCTGCCGCAATGAATACTCCATTGCCTATCTTCGTATCTTGAGAAATCCTTGCGGTGTTGTGACAAATCGTTTGAAATCGGTATCCGAGTTCGGAAAATTGCACGCCAATTCTTTTTCTAACGTGATTGCTATCTGTTGAACCGACGCCCAATACCAAAGAGGTTTTTGACGGGGAGCGTGTTGTAACAATTGTATCATTTCCGAGAACAGTGACCCCGCGGATAATTGATCCGTGCAAAGTACTATCACTGTCCACAAAACCTGAAACGTTCAGTTTTGTCTCAATCATTGCGTCGAGAATGACACGACCATGCCCACCTGCGCCGATGATAAACGTTTCAATAGTCACTGTTGGTTTGATACCTCATGGACAGCGTTGATAACAATTTCCTGTTCTTCTTTAGTTAAGCCTGTGGAACAGGGTAAGGTCACAATATGTCGCCAAAGATTGTCTGTTACTTCCATGTTTTCGATGACGGAAGTCACATACGGAGATTGCAGATGAACAGGTTTCCAAAAGGGCCGCGCTCCGATGTTCAAATCATTCAGACGCTGACAAAAATTTGACGCGTCAGAGTAAGTAGGCCCAAGAACAAACCCCGAGAACCAATTTGAACTCCTAGCCCAATCTGGAGAAGGAAAGAATTCAATATCTCTGAGTGTGCAAAATGCTTCTCGATATGTTTTGTCAATCTTTTGTTTCGCACTGACCAGACTGTCGATACGCTCAAGCTGAGCGCAGCCAATTGCTGCCTCTATGTTGCTCATTCGGTAGTTATACCCAATCTGGTCATGGCTGTAGTCGGCGCCACAACGAGCGGTGGTCGATAGGTGCTTTGCGTGGGCAAGGAGAGATTCGTCATTTGAAATGATTGCCCCTCCGCTGCCAGATGTTGCAGTTTTATTCCCGTTAAATGACAGCACTGACATTGACGCATTTAACCCGCCGATCGGCCGATCACGGTACTTGGCACCAATAGCAGCGGCGGCATCTGCAACGATTGGTATACGGTATGTTTTCGCGATATTATAAATGCGATCCATGTCTGCAGATAGACCTAATGTATAAACTGGCATGATCGCTGAAATGCGGCGGTTGGACGATTTGTGGGTCAACTGACCATCGATAAATTCCGTTTCTAAAGCGAGTTGAGTTTCTAGCTGGCCTGGGTCCAGTGTCCAGCTTTCCGAGTTAACATCGAAGAGCCAAGGTGATGCACCCGCATGCGAAATAGCGTTTGCACTTGCGATAAAAGTTAGTGATGGCAAGATCACCAGATCACCAGGGACTACTCCGACCGTCACAAGGGCTAAATGTAGTGCGGTCGTGCCAGATGAGGTGGCAACCGCCCCTGTACTGCCGGTCGATTTTGCGACCATTTGTTCAAATCTATCAACAAACGGCCCGACGGAGGAAACAAAACTAGTGTCTATGCACTCTTGCAAATAGCGAGACTCATTTCCGGATAAATCTGGAACAGCCAGTGGAATCATTGCCATAAAATCACATTTTGGAATCAAGATCTCTATCGCGAACAATATGTTCTAGATCGGGAACCAATAGATAGAGTTGCTGTCGAAGATCACCAAGATCACAGGCACCACTTGAAACACTTATCCGTAAATTTTCGAGATTTCCGAAAAACTCGTTAGGATTTTCGAGAACAGGTTCACGAACTATGTCAATTTCTCTAAATCTGCTTGAATCGACACTTTCTGTGGCGGCATAAAATTCTTCAATGTCTTTTTCACCGCTAGTATCTGTTGGTGCAAAGAAGCATGGCCATTCGTGGGTTTCAAGATTTGCCAGTTCTTCAGACATCGCGATTGCTTCAGATTCACTTGAACATTTTACCGGTTGATAATTGTGATGTTCGAGAAAAACTTCTGCAATTTGTGAAAAAGTCATTGTTGATTCATCGGATTCAAAACGGGGTACAAGAACATCCCGTGATTGCCCAAGAAAAGCGGCGAGGAGGCAAAGGTGGCCCGCTTCTTCGTGTGAGATAAAATACCGTCGCGTATCGCTGGGGGCTGAAAGTGGCTGGCGTTTCAACATTCGGTGATTGAACCCATCCAACAAACTACCCGAGGAGAACGCGACATTTGCAAAGCGCGCACTAGTGGCCGGAATATCTTGCGCAAATGCCCACATGACCTTTTCCATCAGCGCTTTTGTCCCACCCATAAGGTTTGCGCTACGAACTGATTTATCCGACGACACGGAGAAAAATCTTCGTCCTTTTCCTGATTCTTTTAGATAACTCAAGAGACTTAGGACACTGAATACATTTGTGTCTATCATCCGCGATAGAGTGAATGGGTCACGTTCTGATCGTACATGTTTCATCGCAGCGAAATTCAAAATGTAGTCATACGTGTGCATTGCATCTATGAACTCGCCAAATTCTCTAGCGCGAATGTCAATGCAAAAAGTTTGGAAGTCGTCGCAAACGGTTATCGCTGATGCTCTAAGGTCGCGCACGACTTCGACAAGTCCGTTCTCACTCAGATCGACTAAATGCAATGTAGCAGGCGAACAAAATGTCAGGAGCTGCCGAGTAAATGTTGAGCCAATGGCGCCAGAAGCCCCTAAAATCAGGATCCGCTTGCCTTGGACACTTGCAATTATTTCCTTCAAGTGCGTCTCGACATCTTCCATAAAAAGCGAATGGCTTCTTCCCAGAATCTTGGTCAGCAGTGGATCGGAAGTATCATGAAAATGCATAGTTGAGCTTCAAGCGGATTCTGTCAGTTTTTTTAAATTTCGATGATCAGGCTTATGTTAATGCAATCGGCTTGTCTATAGGATCGCAGGATCACACTGGCGAAATGGAGGGAGAGATTTGATTGGTTTATTCATGACCAAAATCGAGTTTACTAGAGGCAAAGGTGTTGCAAAGGACCAACTAACCAGCGGCGCTAGGTCGATGTATCAACAGAATTGACTGGAAAGCTCGGACATCCCAATCT
>JAJFIN010000136.1 GCA_021774955.1 Alphaproteobacteria bacterium
GCTTAATCGGTGATGTTTTGCGATCCGTAGAGCGTGTGCGCCCGCTTTTCAAAAGCACCTGTGATTTTTGAAACCGCATCGACGAATTTCCGGCGGATAAGAAGGCCGAGTGTTCGACTGTGGAATTGAAAATCTATGTGAAAGTCGACGCGGCAACCGCCTTCTGGCGCCTCTGAAAATGCCCATTTGTTGTCAAGGTGGGCGAAGGGACCATCCAGGTATTCTATCTCGATGGTTTTATCTTCAGGATTGAGGGTGACCCGACTGGAAAACGATTCACGAAACACTTTGTACCGGACCGCGAGATCCGCCGTGATGAACTCACACGGGGTTCCATTATTTATTGTACCGCTTTCTCTTGTTCTAATGCGGGCACCGACGCACCACGGCAAAAAAGCCGGGTATTCATGAACGTCCGAAACTAGAGCGAACATTTGTGCAGGACTATAGGGGAGAAACTTTGTTTCGCTATGGCTGGGCACAGATCGTCTCGATCTATTTGCTTTGCGAGGCGAGCAAATCCTGCCGCGCTTTTCTTAAACGGGCAAAATCGTCATCAGCATGATAGCTGGACCGTGTGAGCGGTGAGGACGAAACCAACAGAAACCCTTTTGAATAGGCCATGCGTTCGTAGGATTCGAACTCTTCAGGCGTTACAAACCGGTCTATGGCGTGATGTTTGCGCGTGGGTTGGAGATATTGACCGATGGTCAGGAAATCGATACCGGCAGACCGCATGTCGTCCATCACTTGTAAAACTTCTTCTCGTTCTTCACCGAGGCCGACCATAATGCCTGATTTAGTAAACAGGTTTGGATCGCGGGTCTTTACCTGCTCAAGCAAACGCAGTGAGTGATAGTAGCGTGCGCCTGGCCGAACATTGAGGTAGAGGCTGGGAACCGTCTCAAGGTTGTGATTGAAGACATCGGGTTTGGCATCAACCACCCTCTCCCAAACATTGTCCTTACGCAGAAAGTCTGGTGTTAAGACTTCAATTGTTGTCTGTGGTGTTTCCTTGCGGATGGCTTTTATGACGGCCGCAAAATGACCGGCGCCGCCGTCCGCGAGATCGTCGCGATCAACTGAGGTAATCACCACATGTTTCAGACTAAGTGTAGCAACCGCACTGGCGACATTCTGAGGTTCTTCGGAATCAAGGGCCGAGGGCACACCGGTTTTGACGTTGCAAAAAGCGCAGGCCCGGGTGCACGTGTCGCCCATAATCATCATGGTTGCGTGCTTCTTTGACCAGCATTCACCGATATTGGGACACCCAGCCTCTTCGCAAACCGTGACGAGATTATTGTCGCGAACCGTTTTTCGGGTTTCTTGATAGATCGCTGAGCCGGGCGCCTTCACCCGTAGCCATTCGGGTTTGCGCAAAACCGGTGTATCTGGGTTGTTGCGTTTTTCCGGATGCCTCAGGGCGCGCGCTTCGTCTGCGCCTTTGTTCCCTTTGGTTGTATCTAAGACCGTGACCATCTCACCATGCTCGCATGTAAAAGTTAGCGAGAGATATATAGCGATCAAGCCTTATAACCAACAGAAAATCCTGCCAATGACTTGGCAGGATTTCTTTTGAGCGGTTAGACGTTAAGTTTTAGACTCGGCGCACAAACAGCGCTTGAAGAAATCCGCCGATACCAAACAATAATGCTAAAACCAAAATCAGTTCGCCGATGAGGGGTATGAGCCCAGCCACGAAAAGTGCGGTAAGCCCAACAATAATATAACCCAGACGCTTGCCGAAGGAGACAGGTTCGCCGGTTTTTTCAAAGGCAAGCGCCGAAATGGCATAGGCGGCACATAGATAACCCAGCAGGATTACAATCAGTATGAGCATGCACATTATGATCGCAACGGGGATGCCGATGATCGTTGCAAACAATAGCCCGGTCACGATGGGCGCAACGACCAATGCGGCTAAACCCACAACGAATGACATGACGCTTTGGTCTTTAATGGCCCTTGAAGCGCGTTGAGGAAGGTCAGGTGACACAAGAATAACGACGATGCCAATCACAAAAACAAACATCGTTACGATCAAACTGGCAATCGCGCTTACTACAGTAAGAGCAGCAACGGGCGCCCACTCTTCCAATCCGGGTACCATGACGCGGACATCATCTGAATATTTGTAACGATAATCACCGCTGATCTGTACAGAACTTGGGATGATTGGTTCTTTGGTTGAGTAGATTGTTAGGTCGCCGTCGACTTGAAGATCTGGCTGGACAACAATCTCATTGCCTTCCAAAATCAAATCACCGTGGAACACACCATCAGCGATTAAGGATTCGCCACCCAATATTGTCTTTCCACTGAATGTGCCGTTGACAATGACGTCTTCACCGTAAACTTCTGTACTACCGGCAACGACAACGTCTTCGGTCAGAACGATTTCAGCGCCGAATGATTTTAAGTCACCTGAAACGGCTGAACCAATGATTACCTCAGCACCAGCGGCAAAAAGATCCCCACCACTGGCGCCCAATATGCTAACTTCAGCCCCGATGGCCCAGATGTCACCACCCGCTTCGGCGTCAATTACCACCTCGGCACCGGCGACGCGGATATCGCTGTCGACTTCACCGGATATGGTCACTTCTGCGCCAGCAGCATTAACTTCTTTATTGTGACCATGTATTCTTACTTCGGCGCCGAGTTCCAACTCTTCTGCTTGGATCGGTCCGATACCCGATAGAACCCCGAACGCAATGGCGGCAGCGAGACCTAGGATTGACGGCGATTGTCGTGAATTGAAGCGCATGATGATTCCCCAATGAAGATGCAGTTCTCACCCTAATTATAAGCGATGCCCGACAGGACAGTGCAAACCGCTTTGCACAGGATGAAGTCGATATCGCTATAGCGACACTTGAACTTAAGTATGGATCACGCGGTCATAAGCGTCGAGGACCGATTCATGCATCATCTCTGACAAAGTCGGATGGGGGAATATGGTTGCCATGAGCTCGACTTCAGTGGTCTCCATGGTTTTTGCGATTGTATAACCTTGGATGAGTTCGGTGACTTCAGCCCCGATCATATGAGCGCCTAAAAGCTCGCCGGTTTTGGCGTCGAACACGGTTTTGATCAAACCTTCGGGTTCGCCTAAGGCAATCGCTTTGCCATTGCCGGCAAAGGGGAAGCGCCCTACTTTGACTTCATGCCCAGCTTCCTTGGCTTTGGCTTCAGTGAGGCCAACGCTGGCCACTTGCGGCATGCAATAGGTGCAGCCAGGTATGTTTTTGGTGTCCATGGGATGCACACCGGGATGACCGGCAATGCGCTCAGCCGCCATGACGCCTTCATGACTTGCTTTATGGGCGAGCCAGGGAGGCCCAACAAGATCGCCAATCGCATAGATGTTTTGAACCGACGTCTGGCACCAATCATTGACAATAACGTGGCCGCGATCGGTTTTGATATTGAGGGCTTCCAAACCGATATCTTCAATATTGCCGGTGATGCCGACAGCCATGATGACCCGATCGACGGTTAGCGTTTCAGTCTTACCGCCCTTGCCTTCGATATGAGCGGTAACATTGTTTTTGCCTTTGTCGAGCTTCTTGACTGTGGCGCCCGTCATGATCTTCATGCCCTGCTTTTTGAACGCTTTTTCTGCAGCTGCAGATATCTCTTCATCCTCAACCGGTAGAACGCGGTCCAGAACCTCGACCACGGTCACCTCGGCACCGAGGGTGTGGAAGAAGCTGGCGAATTCAATCCCTATGGCACCGGATCCGACAACGAGCAAAGACTTCGGCATGTCCTTCGGAACGAGGGCTTCTTTGTAAGTCCAGATGAGTTTTCCGTCGGGCTCAAGTCCAGGTAATGTGCGAGCTCTGGCACCGGTCGCCAAGATGATATTCTTGGTTTTGTAATCTTGTCGCTTGCCCGCTTTGTCGACGGTCACGACATTTGCAGACTTGACGATGCCCTTACCTTCAATCAAATCGACTTTGTTTTTCTTGAGTAGAAATTGCACGCCGGACGACAGGCGATCGGCGACATCACGGGAACGCTTTACGATTTTGGCGAGGTCAAAGGATAAACCCGTCACAGATAAACCGTAATCTTCCGCGTGCTGTATATTATGAAATATTTCAGATGAACGAAGCAGCGCTTTGGTTGGAATGCAACCCCAGTTTAAGCAGATCCCGCCAACATGATCGCGCTCTATCACTGCGGCTTTAAGACCCAGTTGAGCGGCTCGGATGGCGGCGACATAACCGCCGGGTCCGGAGCCCACGACAATGACGTCATATTCGGCAGGTGCTTTGGACGCCATAATGGCTAGATCCTCTCGAGATTTTCGACCGTACGCTCACCGCCGGTGGCGCCGGTATTCACCGTTCCCTCTCGGTCGATGACCAGGGCGTGACACTCACCCTCGGCAACAGGTTTGTGTTCGACACCAGCGGGGATGACAATAAGCTCACCGGGGTCGAGCTCCACCACTTTGTCGCGAAAATGGATGGTGAGGTGGCCTTCGATGATCAGGAAAATCTCATCGCTTTCAGCGTGGTCATGCCACACGAACTCCCCTGACAATTTGACGACGCGCAGTTCATTGCCGTTATATTCTGAGATAATTTTGGGTTGCCAGTGTTCTGTGAAGAGCGAGAGCTTTTGTTTGAGATTGATTTTTTCCATCAAACCTTCCTAAAGCAACATCGTCACAGGATCTTCAATATAGCCTTTGAACGCAGCAAGTAATTGAGCACCGAGGGCTCCGTCAACAACCCGGTGATCGCACGACAAGGTCACTGTCATAATTGTTGCGATCTGTAGGGAACCGTCCTTCACAACAGGTCTTTGTTCGCCTGCCCCCACCGCCAGGATGGCTCCGTGCGGGGGATTAATCACTGCGGAAAATTCCCGAATGCCAAACATGCCCAGATTGGAAACTGAAAACGTGCCACCTTGATATTCTTCTGGCATCAATTTTCGGGAGTGTGCGCGTTCAGCAAGATCTTTCATCTCGTTGGCGATTGTCGCCAGGCCTTTGGTTTCTGCCTCGCGAATGATCGGTGTGATTAATCCGCCCTCGATGGCGACAGCGACAGAAATGTCTGCGTGATGGTGACGCCAAATAACGTCTTCCATCCAGCTGGCATTGGCGTCCGGCACTTTTCTGAGTGCTAACGCCGAGGCTCTAATGATGAAATCGTTGACCGAGATTTTGTAAGCGTCTTCACCCTCTGGCGATTTCGCGTTCAAGTCCCTGCGTAGTTTCAACAAGGCATCGATTTCGCAATCGATGGTCAAATAGAAATGAGGAACCATGCTTTTAGATTCGGTCAGGCGACGGGCAATGGTTTTACGCATGTTATCGAGCTTGATGATATCGTAGCTGCCCTCGGCAATACCCGACGTCGACGGGGGCATCGGTGGCATTTTTGCCTGCTGCGCGATACTCGATCCGGACGGTATCGCCCCAAGATTTTCCACGTCACTTTTGACAATCCGGCCGCCGGGGCCGCTGCCTTGAACACCCGCAAGATCAATCCCTTTTTGGCCAGCAATGCGGCGCGCCAGAGGACTGGCAAACAGCCGTCCATTTGAAGCCGGTTGTTGGGCCGGTGCCATTTGAGCGACTGGCTTGGTTTTCGGTGGCTCAGCCATTGGAAGGATTCCCGGATCGCCATTCACCACCGGTTTTTCTACGACGGGTTTGGGCGGGCTCGTCGGCGCAGCTTCGATAGCCCCGGCGTCTTCGCCCTCTTCCAAGATCCAGGCCAGGACCTCATTGACTTTGACGCCTTCGGTGCCTTCGCCGATCAGGATCTTGCCAATCGTACCTTCGTCAACGCTTTCGACCTCCATGGTTGCCTTGTCGGTTTCGATCTCGGCAATCAGATCCCCGGCGCTCACCACATCGCCTTCCTTCACGAGCCATTTGGCAAGGGTCCCCTCCTCCATGGTTGGAGACAGAGCGGGCATGGTGATGGACACGGGCATGGGCGTTCCTCGTCCTTAGCGATAACAGACGGATTTCACCGTCTGAGCAATTTCCTCCGCGGTCGGAAGAGATAATTTTTCAAGATTGGCGGCATAGGGCATGGGCACGTCTTTTTGTGAAACGCGTTTAATGGGTGCATCCAAATAATCAAAGGCCTGGTCGACAATGGCCGCAGCAATCTCAGCACCGATGCCGCATACCGGCCAGGTTTCTTCAACGGTCACAAGACGATTGGTCTTCTGAACCGACTGGATAATGGTCTCAATATCGAGCGGGCGAATGGAACGCAGATCGATGATTTCAACATCAATGCCTTCTGCGGCTAATAGGCTCGCGGCCCCTTCCGCATAGTCAACGCCACGGCCATAAGTGGCTATGGTCGCATGCTGACCCACTTTGTGGACCCGCGCTTTGCCAATGGGAACGGTGAAGTCTTCGCTGATCGGGACCTCAAATTTCTGGCCGTAGAGCAATTCATTCTCCAGCACGATCACCGGATTGGGATCGCGAATGGCCGCCTTCAATAGGCCTTTGGCATCAGCAGCGCTATGAGGGGCGACCACTTTCAAGCCGGGAATGTGAGCATACCAGGAGG
>JAJFIN010000137.1 GCA_021774955.1 Alphaproteobacteria bacterium
AAAAGCCAAACTCATCGAAGTCATGCCCAACAACAAAGTACGGCTTCTGACCGCGCGGAAAATAAGATGGCGCATGGGCGGACCTGTTCGTCGTTATTTTGAAGAACGCGTCATGGCGGAGTTTGTCGAAACCGATTTCTCTGAGCCCCGATGCCGCTGGACCTTCGCCGCTAATGAAGTCTCCGATTCGTCGCTGGCGATCCTTGAAAGAAAGATCGACAACTTGTTGCAAGAGTTTAAAGACCTTGCCGAGAACGACACGTCACTGCCCGATAACAAACGCCATGGTACCGCGTTACTGGTCGCCTTCCGCCCAGTTGATTACCGTTCGGTTCCGGCTTCATTGTTTGAACAACCGTCGCCGAAAACATAAGGTAGTATATCCTAATACAATTGGACGATGAGCCCTACCTCTTTCCGAGGTAGTAGAATAATATACTCAGCATTGAGCAGAGTATCTGTTCTAGAGGATTGTCCAATGAAATTTTCGATGATTTACGAAGCTCAAATTGTCGACACCTCACGCGCTTCCGAACAGCGAGTGTTCGATGAAATGATAGAGCAAAGCCTCTACGCAGAAGAGATGGGTTTTGATTGTATTTGGGCGGTTGAACATACGGCCTTGTCTCAATACGCCCATATGTGCGCTCCCGAAACGTTCCTGGCATTCTTGGCTGGCAAGACCTCGCGCATTCATGTCGGACACGGAGTAGTTTGCTTGCCCCCGGCGATGAACCACCCGGTTAAAGTGGCGGAACGCATCGCGACTTTGGACATCCTTTCCAAAGGTCGTGTTGAATTTGGCGTTGGTAAAGGTGGAACCGAACAAGAGGCGGGTTGCTTCGGCTATAAGCTTGCCGATCTTGAGCCGCAAATAACAGAATCCATGTACCTCATTCCCAAGATCATGGTTGAAGACGAAATCGAGCACGACGGCGAATACATCAAAATTCCGCGCCGACCGATCCACCCCAAGCCTTATCAAGATCCCCATCCTCCGATGTATATGGCCTGCACCCGCGAGGCGACCCTTAACCAAGCAGGCGAGCGCGGACTTGGCGCTTTGGTATTAGGTTTTGGTGGGCCGGAAGACATTGCCAAGAAAAATGATGTCTATCGCGCGGCACTTGCCCGGCGCAAACCCGAAGACCAGGTCGGCTATTTTGCCAATGAACACTTGGCAGCTTTGTGTCCGACGATTGTTTCAACCGATCGTGAAGAAGCGCGCCGTATCGGCTTGCGCGGGCAGCGCTTTTTCGCTGAATCGCTTGCCCATTGGTATCAAGGCGGGCCGAAGCCCGAAGTGCGCGACCTCGCACCAGAAGAGCATCTCGATGTTATGGCCGGTAACAAAGCCCAGGTCGAAGCCTATTTGGGTGAAGAGAAAATCCCCGTCGGTAGTGAGCATGTCAGCATCTTTACGGAAGTGAACGATGCTTACGGCACGCCAGAGGACTGCATCACGCACGTTAAAAAGCTCTTTGATGCGGGAGCGGATGAAATCCTGTTTCTCTCTCAAATGGGAACGGTTCCGCACGAGGCCATCATGGAA
Source organism: Alphaproteobacteria bacterium (assembly GCA_021774955.1). Classification (GTDB taxonomy): domain Bacteria; phylum Pseudomonadota; class Alphaproteobacteria; order M2410; family M2410; genus JAJFIN01. The sequence continues at coordinate 1,553 of JAJFIN010000137.1, forward strand.
ACAATCGGCCATATCGGCAAAACCGTGATCCCGCATTTTAAGGGGTAGGATGGCTTCAGGTTGATGTAGCTAGGTTCATATTCATTCCGAACAAACCTCCCACTCTTCCGTTATCCTGAGGAGGATGTGCAACATCCGTCTCGAAGGATGAAGGTTTCATCTCTGCCATACCTCCTTCGAGACGCCGCCTTTGGCGGCTCCTCAGGATGACGACGGAGTTTAGAATGAGACGCGACGCCTAACCCTTCGGATCATTCAGCGCCAAAAAGATCGGCGGCTCTCCGCCGCCATGAACTTCAAGCGAAGCCCCGCTGACGTAAGCAGCAAGCGGAGATGCGAGATAAAGGCAGGCCTTACCTATGTCGTCAGGCGTGGCCATACGTTTGAGTGGAAAGGTTTCGCCGATCCGCTTCACATGCTCCGCGCTGCCATAGTGAAGGTCCGCTTTTTCGGTTTCAACCAAACCGGCAATGACCGCATTCACACGCACCTTCGGACCCCATTCTGCCGCCAGCGATTGTGTCAGGCTGAGAAGTCCCGCTTTGGCCGCACCATAAGCAGCAGTGCCGGGCGATGGGCGCAACGCAGACACGCTGGCAATATTGATAATCACACCACCATCGTCTTGGCCTTGCATAACGTTGTAAGCACTCTGAGAAAAATGAAGTGGTCCAAGCAGATTGAGTTTGATAATCGATTCCGAATAGCGCGGTGACGCGGTAGCAGCATCTGCGATCGGGGCTCCACCGGCATTGTTGACCAGCACGTCGACCCGCCCCCAAAGCGAAACGGCATAATCGACCACCGCTTGTACTTGATCCGGCTCGCGCACATCGGCAGCGATGAAGTGCGCTTTCTGTTTTGCAGTCTCCGGCAAAGCGTCAGGTTCGCTGCGGCCGCAGATCAAAACATAAGCACCGGCTTCCAGAAATTGCTGGCTAATGCCGATGCCAACACCTTTCCCGCCGCCAGTAACAATCGCGACCTTGCCAGTTAGATCAATTTCAACGGACATAGTCTTTCACCCTGTCTCATAGGTTTTGAGCGTTGTTTGCGTAATCACATTGTCCAATATCTACGAAACATGTTATATCTTGCGGGCATAACATAGCAATTTCGAAATTACCATGACTCCAACTGAAGACAAGAATGAGATCTTAGAAAACTGTCCGACGATCCCGCATTTAGCCATGCGTGCGGCTGAAAAATTTGGCTCCGATATCGCCATCGAAGAAGACGGCACTCTACTCACCTTCGCAGAACTGGATCAAGCGCGCCGCGCGACGGCCTGCGCTTTTCTCGCTTCCGGTGTTCAAAAGGGCGACCGTGTCGCTCTCTGGGCGCCCAATTTAAGTGAGTGGATTTTTGCCGCCCTCGGTGCACAGACCGTAGGCGCAGTGATTGTTCTTTTGAACACGCGGTACAAAGGCAAAGAGGCTGCCTACATTTTGAAGGATAGCGGTGCGCGTTTCCTATTGACCGTCACCGGGTTTTTGGATGTCAATTATCCGTCTCTTCTTGAAGGGGAAGATGTATCGGATCTCGAAGAGATAATTCTTTTACGCGGTGAGGGTGGTACCCATCCAACATGGCAACAGTTTCTCAACCGTGGAGAGAAAGCGTCCGAACAAGATGTCGAAGCACGCTTTGCTGATCTTTCAAGTGATGACATCTCAGACATGCTTTTTACTTCCGGCACGACCGGCCATCCAAAAGGTGTTGTCACCGCTCACGGACAAAATATTCGCACTTTTGAAACCTGGTCGCGAACGGTTGGACTGAGGCGAGGTGACCGGTATCTACTGTCCAATCCCTTCTTTCATAGTTTTGGCTACAAGGCCGGTTGGCTCTCTTGCCTCATGCGCGGCGTGACCATGCTGCCGCATCCTGTGTTCGATGCCCAGGCTGTGATCAACCGAATTTCAACAGACCGGATCAGCGCGCTCATCGGTCCACCGGCGATCTATCAGATGATCCTGGCGGATCCAGAAAGCCTGAAGAAGGATCTGTCTTCTTTGCGCTTAGCAGTAACCGGCGCGGCACCGGTCTCGGTGGAACTGGTTGAGCGCATGCGCGATGAACTCAAGTTCGAAGTGGTCTTGACCGCTTATGGCATGACCGAAACTTGCGGCGTCATCACCATGTGCGAAAGGGACGACGACGCCCAGACTATTTCTGAAACATCCGGCAAGGCCATAGAAGGTGTGGAGGTCCTATGCGTCGATGACAATGGCGCAGAAGTCCCGCGCAGTGAACCCGGTGAAATCATTGTCCGCGGCTACAATGTCATGCGCGGATATTTCGGCGATGAAACGGCCACCGCTGACGCCATCGACGCTTCCGGCTGGCTTCACACGGGCGACCTTGCCATCATGGATGAACGCGGTTATGTTCAAATCACCGGTCGCAAAAAGGACATGTTCATCACCGGTGGCTTTAATTGTTATCCCGCCGAAATCGAAAATATGATGACGTCGGATCATCGCATCATGCAAGCGGCTGTGATCGGCGTGCCCGATGAACGAATGGGCGAAGTGGCAAAGGCATTCATTGTGTTGGCACCCGGTGAAACTTTACAGCCAGAGGAAGTCATCGCCTGGTGCCGTGACAATATGGCGAACTACAAAGCACCGCGCCATGTCGAGATCGTTGAGGCGCTCCCGATGAACGCGTCCGGTAAAGTTCAGAAGTTTTTGTTAAAGTGAGTGGGAAGGGTGGCACACACTTCATCTTCGTCAATTCAAAGCCGACCCGTGCACACTTTGCTGCGGCACATGGCCAAGTTCCGCCGTGCTCTTTAAGATCATCCGAACCAACATGGTCTGCTTGGTAACCCCGGTCTTAGAGAAGATGGCACGCAAATGAGCCCGTACTGTGTTGCGGGTGATGCCCAATTCTTCCGCCACATCGTCCAGTGACAGGTCATTGGCCAACAGAAGGGAAACCGTGGCTTCAGCATTGGTCAAGCCAAATAAGGTGGAAAGCGTGCTTTCAGGTGCCGCGATGACTGCATCGGGATCGCTGATGAAAATAGCAACGGCTGGGATCGTTTTGCCTTCATACCATTGGGCGGTGGGAATTGGTTTGACGACCAGGCTAAAGTCGCGATCACCAGACCGGCGTTCAACACTAACCGCCTTCACCAAAGCCGTTCGCTCCGTATGTTGAGCATTAAGTACTGACCGGATATGGGATTTGAGCTCTGCGGTTTTGCGCGGAATGCCCAGATCGATAAATCCGTTAATTACGCTGACGCCATCATTGAGGCTGATGATACCTTGTGCCTTTTCATTAATGTCGAGCACTTTGCCGTCGCTATCCAAGATCATAGTCCCGACAGATAATTGATTGACGGTATTGGCATAGAGGTCGCGTTCTGATTCCAGCTTGTGCAGTCGGGTAAAATATTTGATGGCCTGCTCTAAGTGAGGGACGAGAAGGCGGACAAATTCCTTATCTTGTTCATCGAAATCGTAAGAATCTGTACCCCGTGTGATGCGAAAACGGGCATCGACACCCGGCACTGGCAAATCGACACCAAGGATGTAACCAGAACCGGTCGGTTTTAGGTAGTGACGATAGAAGTCGCTTTTTTCTAAATCTTCCTGGGCAATTCTTTCATGAAGGGTGCCGACTTCACGCGGACGCATCCCGACAAAAAGATCGACCTCAAAATAATGTTCCTGATAAGCGGTTTCAAATTTGGCTTCACCTCCCGAGTTGATCATCAAGCCCGGTCGGTTGCCCTCAAGCGGCCGCAAAATCAATGTTGCCGCCATCGCATTGAGACGGCTACTGCAAAGGCTCAGGAATTCTTGCCACGGGTCTTCCTCAAGAGGGCCCGCGTAGAGCGCCTCCAAAAGAACGCTCAGATCGGCACTCAGTGTACCGGGCGTCATGGCACATTCCATTTTATGGCGCCAAAGTGGGTCTTGAAGGGTCATGGTCGACCTCGTCTCGGATTAAGTCAATACAACAAAGGTCTCCTCTCAATATCCTCAAATATACGAATACGCAAGAAAATTGACAACATGGACAACAAAAGACGTAACATTCATTGACATAAATTGCGCATATGAGGGATAACTAGCCTGAGAGATTTTCACAGATTTCGTTGGATTTCGCCAGGAATGCTGCCCATGATAGAGGATAAAGGAATATGGAATTTTGACTGACGGACCTTCAAAAACAGCAGTCATTACCGGTGCCGCCAGCGGTATCGGCCGGGGGCTTGCATTGAAATGCGCGACGGAGGGCATGGCATTGGTTTTGTCGGATGTCGACCAAACGCGCCTTGATGTCATCAGTGAAGATGCAAAATCTCTGGGTGCTGAGACAATTGCTGTTCTCACCGACGTCTCAAAGGCTGAGGAAGTTGAAGCGCTGGCAAACAAAGCCTTCGATAGTTTTGGTCAGGTCGATTTACTGTTCAACAATGCCGGTGTGATGGCGACCGGTAACAGCTGGGAGCAAAGCCTCGACGAGTGGCGCTGGATTTTGGGTGTCAATTATTGGGGTGTGTTGCACGGCATTCATTTCTTCGTGCCAAGACTGCTTGAGCAAGAAAGGCCTGCACGGATCATTAACACCGCCTCAATCGCTGGTTTCTTGAATGCCCCCATCAATGGCAGCTATAGCGTATCGAAACATGCGGTGATCGCGCTCAGTGAGACCTTGCACTATGAACTGGAAGCGCTTCAGAGCAAGGTACGGGTTTCGGTTCTGTGCCCAGGTCCTGTGGCCACCGATATTATCGACGCCGACCGCAATCGCCCGTCAGAGATCAAACGCCGTGAAAGTGAAGAAGCAGAAGCGTTTAAGAACGCATTGCGTGAAGGTCTTCAACAGACCGGGATGACCACAGAGCGTCTGGCTGAGATCGTGTTTGATCATATAGAAAATGACAAGTTCTGGATTTTCCCGCACCCGCAGTTCAAAAAAGCCTTTCATAGCCACTTCGATTCAGTGCTGAGCGAAACCAACCCCATTTACAGTCCGATCATGGATTTTGACAATGACCCTTGATGACAAGCTAAAGCCAATCTTGGAACTCTTAAGCGCTGTTGAGATGCCGCCTTTGGATACGGTTCCGGCGCCTGCGATGCGTGAAATGATGGAGGCCAATGCGCTTTCAGAAGAAAAACGTGAAGTCGCGCGCACCGAAGATCAAGTAATCGCGGGGCCTGAGGGGAATATTCCCGTCCGCGTCTATTGGCCGAGCGAGGAAAAAAACCTGCCCGTCTTGGTTTATTATCATGGCGGCGGATTTGTCATCGGCACGTTAGAAACCCATGATCCTCTATGTCGTGAATTGGCTATGACATCAGACGCGATTGTCGTTTCGGTCGATTATCGCCTGGCACCGGAGCACCCTTATCCAGCCGCGCCCAACGATTGTTACAATGCTTTTTGTTGGGTCGCAGAAAATGCTGACGCCTTGGGTGGCGATCCAAACCGTATCGCCATTGGCGGCGATAGCGCAGGCGGGAATTTGGCCGCTGTCGTTGCGCTGATGGCCAAGGATAAAGCTGGTCCTTCTATTGCGCACCAAGTTTTGTTTTATCCGGTCACCGATTTTAATTTCGACACCCAGTCGTATCGAGACAATGCCGAAGGTTATTTCCTAACCACAGAAATGATGAAGTGGTTCTGGGGACATTATTTGTCGGATGACAATGCGGGCGATGAGATCTATGCCTCGCCTCTGCGCGCAAAAGATTTAGGCAACTTACCCAGCGCCACTGTTCTCACTGCCGGATATGATCCTTTGCGAGATGAGGGCGAAGCCTATGCCGAGCGTTTAAAGAAGGCTGGAAACGAAATCAACTTCCTGCGTTACCCCGGCATGATCCATGGATTTGTCTCCATGTTGGGTGTGGTGTCTCAGGCCGAAGAGGCGGTCGCCATCGCGGCTCAAGATATGCAGCGCGCGTTTGGGCGCACGTCATGATAACGGCTTGTCAAAGGTGCAGCTCATCTGTGACCATGACAAGTGAGTCGCGACATCGCGCTAAACTGGGTTGAAGATTGAATGGCGGATAATTCCAGCAAGAAGAACGGCGATGGCCAATATGTTTTGGATGATCTCGACCGGCAAATTTCTACTATTTTGAAGGCTAATGGCCGGGCATCGAATCAGGAAATCGCCCGCCAGCTGGATATCACAGCGGCAACAGTAGGTGCGCGCATCCGGCGGCTCGAAGATCTAAATCTCATGCGCATCGTCGCCATCACTGATTTTGCTGCGGCTGGCTACGAACTCCTTCTGGCGGTCGGTGTCGAAGTTCAAAAGCGCCCGGCTGAAGACGTCGCCCGTGATCTTGCCAAACTGCCGGAGGTTTTCTCAGTTAACTTAGTCACCGGCAGTCAGGATATTGAAATTCTCGTTGCCGCCAGAGATTTTGATGGCCTTGCTCATCTCTTGTCACAGAAACTTACCCATATAGAGGGCATACGGAATTTGTCGCCGGCGTTGGCGGTCGATGTGCTCAAATATCTTTCCGATTCGGTACCGCTATCATGAAAAAACGTAAGCTTGACGATCTCGACCATGAAATTCTGACGCTGCTCTCTCAAGATGCGCGCACCAGCAATCGCAAGATTGCCATGCAGTTTGGAGTGACTGAAGGAACCATCCGTGGGCGCATCAAGCGATTGCAGGAAGACAACATCATCCGCATCACAGCGGTTATGGATGCGTCACTCTTGGGACGGCCGACGCTGGCCTATATCGGT
>JAJFIN010000138.1 GCA_021774955.1 Alphaproteobacteria bacterium
GGGCGGGGGTGGATGGCGTTGAGGGTGCGGCGTCGATATCCAAAGTGCCTGCGCGCTGGGTGCATCTGCCGCTGGAGCGGGCTTATGCTCAGCCTGCGGACATTGGCCTGGCGGTCGGCTGGCAGGGCACGTTTAATGAGCGACCGATTGGTTTTAAAGGGCGCATGGGGCCGCCGGCGGCTTATTTGTCCGGACACAAAGTATTTTTAGATGGCGCGTTTGAATCCGGCGCGGCGCGATTGTCCGTATCGGGAACAATTGGCCAGATCGCGCATGATGGCTTTGCCTTTGACATTGAGGGTGCGGCGCCGAACCTGTCCGACATTGCCGGGCTCATGGGCATCACCAATCTAAAACAACAGGCGCCGGCGGCCTTGAAGGCGCGCGTCTATGGCAATACCCAGACGCTGGTGCTGGAAGATATTGAGGGCCGGTTTGGCCAGGGTGATTTTGCCGGGTCGCTGTCGATTTCGAGCGGGGGCGAAGTAGGGCGCGCGCGTGCTGGCGGGCTGACTTTGCGCGGCGGTGTGCATTCCAAGGTGCTCGATCTCGATGCTTTTGAGGGTGCGCGTTTTGAGCGGCGCAAGCGGCTGTTGTCGCGCGAGCCGTTTCCGGTCGATTTTTTGCGTTCGGCCGACGTCGACCTGCGCTACCGGGCCGACCGGGTGATCGTGGCCAAGGCGCGCCTTGAGGGTGGCGAGGTGCGGGCGCTGCTCAATGACAAGATCCTGTCGGTCAATCCGGTGACGGCGGGTTTTGGCGGGGGGGTATTTGAGGCCTCGATGGTGATCGATGCGCGCGAGCAGCCGGAGCTGCGGATCGATGCGGCGTTTGTCGATTTTGATTTGGGGGCGTTTTTGAGCGACTTGGATTTGGCCGAACGGCACTCGGCGCGGCTCGATCTCGGCTTCACTCTGCGCGGCGAGGGCGAGAGTTTTGCCGATATGGCGCGCCAGGCCGATGGCCAGTTAAACGTGTTGATGGGATCAGGTACACTATCGAAAAATGCACAGGGTGTGCTTCGTGATCAACTCGCGGATCTACCGCTGTTTTCCCCTGTAACAACAGCGGAGATCCACCCTGGAGTTACTCCCGAGCCCGACACCGTCGCGCTCCAATGTCTAGTCTCGCGGTTCGATATTGCACGGGGCATCGCGACCTCGAGCGCGCTTTTGATCGAGACCGAAAACGTCATCACGACCGGGCGCGGCACGATAAATCTCGGCAGCGAAAGTTACCGGCTGCGCCTTTCGCCGCGGCCGAAAAATCCGGCCTATATTGGCGACGCCGCCGACCTCAATGTTTCCGGGACTTTCTTGGCACCGGCGTTTGAGATCGACCGCGAAAATCTGTCCCGCGGTATTGCCGGCGCCTTGGGTCGGTTTGCTTTATTGCGTGGGCAGGACGAGGAAAATGGCGGCGACGCTGGGCTTTTGCCGTTGATCGCGCTGGAAGCGATGGCCGAAAACGTCTGTATCCGTGGGCTTTTGGGGCCGAGCTCTTTGGCCCGCGGCGTCGGCGGCATCGAATCCGTGGTGGCCGAATGAGCGCTTCCGTCAAGCGATTTTACGATGCGGTTTCGGTCGACGAAACGAGCGCGGGTTTCGGGGTTTTTCTCGATGGCCGGGCGATCAAAACTCCAGGCCGGGCGCCACTTTCTGTGCCACGCCAAGGTCTCGCCGAACTCATTGCCGAGGAATGGCGCGGGCAAAAAGACAAGGTTGATTTCGCCGCGATGCCGTTCACCCGAACGCTCTATCAGGCAATCGATCATGCCAGCGCGCGGCCTGAAAAAATCGCGGCAATCTGCGCTTATTCCGGCTCCGATCTCCTGTGCATCCGCACCGATAATCCGGCCGACCTGGCGGCATTGCAAAACGACTGTTGGCAGCCGCTGCTCGATTGGGCTGAAAAGACCCACGGGATTTGGTTCGCCCCGACTTATGAATTGATCGCCCAACCGCAGCCGGTGACTTCTGTGGCAAACTTACGGTCGGTTTTGGAAACCCGGTCGGATTTGGAATTGGCCCTTCTCCAGCGGCTGACCGCCGTTCTGGGCTCCAGCATTTTGGCGCTGGCGGCCTTCGAAAATCACATCGATGCCGATGAGGCCCATGCCCTTTCGACGCTTGAAGAACGCTACCAAGAAAAGCGTTGGGGCTCAGACGCCGAAGCCATAGCGCGCCGCGCGGGTCTCCACGCCGAAACCGATATTTTACATCGAACGTTGCAAGCGCTGAAATGATTGGCATTTATTGCCGCGGGCGGGTGGTGCAGCGCAATATTGTTTGCTATGAAAATGCGTTTTCTCACTCATTCGCCTCCCTCTTCTCGTGCCGCCCGGCACGCCCATCCGAAAATCCGAGGATGCTCCATGTCTGATATTCTACGCCAGCTCGAAGCCAAACGTGAGCAAGCCCGCATTGGCGGCGGTCAAAAGCGGATCGATGCCCAACACGCTAAGGGTAAGCTGACGGCACGTGAACGCATAGACGTTTTGCTCGACGAAGGGTCGTTCGAAGAGTTCGACATGTTCGTCGAGCATCGCTTGAATGATTTCGGTATGGGCGATCAGAAAATGCCGGGCGATGGCGTGGTCACCGGCTGGGGCACGATCAATGGCCGCTTGGTTTATTTGTTTGCCAAAGATTTTACCGTGTTCGGAGGATCTTTGTCCGATACGCATGCCCAAAAGATTTGTAAGATCCAGGACATGGCGATGAAGGTTGGGGCGCCGGTGATCGGCCTGTTCGATGCCGGCGGCGCGCGCATCCAAGAAGGCGTGGCGGCGCTCGGTGGTTACGGCGAAGTTTTTCAACGCAATGTCTGGGCGTCGGGCGTGATCCCGCAGATCTCTGTGATCATGGGACCATGTGCGGGCGGCGATGTATATTCGCCCGCCATGACCGATTTTATTTTCATGGTCCGTGACCGGTCCTATATGTTTGTCACTGGCCCCGATGTTGTGAAGACCGTGACGCAGGAAAATGTAACGGCTGAAGAATTGGGTGGCGCAAAAGTTCACACGACCAAGTCATCGATAGTCGATGCGGCCTTTGACGATGATCTTCAAGCGCTCACACAAATCCGCCGTCTGATTGATTTTCTACCACTGTCCAATCGCGAAGATCCGCCGGTGATCGAAACCGAGGATGAAATCACGCGCCTCGAAATGTCGCTCGATACGTTGGTCCCGACCAACGCCAACAAACCCTACGACATGAAAGAGCTGATCCTAAAGGTTGTCGATGAGGGCGATTTCTTCGAGATCCAAGAAGCCTTTGCGCAGAATATGATTACAGGTTTTGGCCGGATCGATGGCAGTACGGTTGGCTTTGTGGCCAATCAACCGATGGTGTTGGCGGGTGTGCTTGATTCAGACGGCAGCCGGAAAGCCGCACGGTTCGTACGTTTTTGCGATGCCTTCAACATTCCGATCGTGACTTTTGTCGATGTGCCTGGCTTCTTACCGGGAACCGCCCAAGAATATGGTGGCTTGATCAAGCACGGGGCGAAGCTGCTTTTCGCCTTTGGGCAAGCAACGGTTCCTAAGATAACGCTCATTACACGGAAGGCCTATGGCGGCGCTTATGTGGTCATGTCATCCAAACATATGCAAGCCGACATAAATTACGCCTGGCCGACGGCGGAAATCGCCGTGATGGGCGCTAAAGGGGCCGTGGAAATTATCTACCGCAAAGATATCGGTGACGAAGAGAAAATTACTGAGCGCACGCAGGAATATGAAGATCGCTTCCTCAATCCCTTCGTGGCGGCACAACGCGGCTATATCGATGAGGTGATTATGCCGCACTCGACCCGCCGCCGCATTGCCCGCGGTCTTGCCATGCTACGTACCAAGCAAGTCGAGACGCCATGGAAGAAGCACGATAACCTTCCCCTCTGATCCGCTAAGAAAAACAAATAAAGAGCAAGAAAATATGTTCTCCAAAATCCTGATTGCTAACCGTGGTGAAATTGCCTGCAGGGTCATCAAGACCGCCCGCAAGATGGGCATCGAGACGGTGGCGGTTTATTCGGAAGTCGATGCCGGTGCATTGCATGTCGAAATGGCTGATGAAGCCGTGTTGATCGGTCCGCCTGCGGCGGCGGAATCCTACCTCGTCATGGATAAGATCATCGAGGCGGCCAAGCAAACGGGTGCCGAAGCGATCCATCCGGGCTATGGCTTTCTATCGGAAAATGCGACGTTCGCGGAGCGCCTGGAAAAAGAAGGCATCGCCTTCATTGGACCGAATGTCAAAGCCATCCAGGTCATGGGCGACAAGATCGAGAGCAAGAAGTTTGCTAACGACGCCGACGTGAGCACGGTACCGGGCTATCTTGGAGAGATTGAGACGCCTGAAGAGGCCATCAAGATTGCCAACGACATTGGTTATCCGGTGATGATCAAAGCATCGGCAGGCGGCGGCGGTAAGGGCATGCGTGTCGCCCAGTCTGCCGACGAGGTTGAGCAGGGATTTGTGTCTTCAAAGAATGAAGCGCGGTCGTCGTTTGGCGATGACCGGGTGTTCATCGAAAAGTTTGTTGTCGATCCGCGCCACATCGAAATCCAGGTGATGGCTGACAAACATGGCAACACGATTTATGTGGCCGAGCGGGAATGCTCCATTCAGCGTCGCAATCAAAAAGTCATCGAAGAG
>JAJFIN010000139.1 GCA_021774955.1 Alphaproteobacteria bacterium
GATTCCCGTCAGGATTTATATCCCGCACGGTAAAAGGTTTTCCAAACGCCCTGCCATATTGTTTATTCATGGCGGAGGATGGGCCCTAGGCGATTTAGATTCCTACGAGAATGTTGCCCGTTTTCTTTGTGCTCGATCAAACACCGTCATTGTCAGTGTTGGTTATCGTTTAGCCCCAGAAAACAAATTCCCAGAGGGTCTCAACGATTGTTACGCGGCGTATTCATGGCTAACCAAGCATGCCAGGCGGTTCAACGCCGATCCCGCAAGAATTGGGATCATGGGAGATAGTTCTGGGGCTAACCTTTCTGCTGCCGTTTGCTTGCTGGCACACTCGCAAAATCAAAAGATTCCAAACCACCAGTTCCTGATCTATCCATTTTTAGATTTGCGGGCAGTTGCAGATTATCCATCGAGGCAAGCAGTCGGGAATGGGGAGTATTTTAGTTCAAGCTCGAGCATGGCCTGGACTGTTGATCTATACCTTGAGAACGCCGATCAATCGCTCGTACCACTGGTTTCTCCAATATTAGCCAAGGATCGTACTGTGTGGCCGGATACGTCCGTATTCACGGCTGAATTCGATCCCTTGCGCGACGAAGGTAAAGCGTTTTCGGATGTAATCGCCAATGTAGGTGGGCAAAGTCATTACCATTGCTACAAAGGTATGATTCACGGTTTTATGTCGTTTGCGGGCGCTTTCGATGGTGGAAAGCTGGGCTTAGAGCTGCTGGCAAAACACATTGCTGAGACATTTACTGATTAAGCAGAATATGACTCGCAAAGCTGTCTAGGGTCCAGTGAATGATAATCTCGCTGCACCAGCTCAGCCTTGACAAACCAGTTAGAGCTTTGCCTGAAAGCGAATCAGCCTATGGTTCCGACTTTAGAGGCTGAATTTCTAATGACGCCTGTGGATGAATTCTGCCCGGATAACACAGCGTTAACGATCCGTGCCTCACAATTGCCAGGTCACAAACTGATTCTCAAACACATGTCCTATATCGGGTCATTAAAGACAAAGCTTGATCCTGGGCCATCCTTCCTTAAGTGTTTCAATACGCAACGAAGCAGCAGTCAGAAAGTCACGTCATGAATGACATTCAAGAAACTTACATGAACACCCTGGTCCCGATAGTGATCGAGCAGACCAACCGCGGAGAACGGTCATTCGACATTTATTCGCGGCTCCTGAAAGAGCGAATTATCTTTATCTCAGGGCCAGTTAACGATGTTGTCTCAACCTTAGTCACAGCTCAACTGCTGTTCTTGGAGGCCGAAAACCCCAAGAAAGAGATCTCTATTTACATTAATTCCCCCGGCGGCGTGGTGACATCCGGCCTCGCGATGTACGACACGATGCAATATATCCGACCCGGCATTCAGACCTTATGTATTGGCCAAGCTGCCTCCATGGGGTCGCTTTTGCTCGCTGCCGGTGAAAAGGGCATGCGCTTTGCACTTCCAAACGCACGGGTCATGGTTCATCAACCATCCGGTGGTTTTCAAGGTCAGGCTTCTGACATTGAGCGCCACGCCAAAGATATCATGGAGACCAAACAACGGTTGAATGAGATCTACGCCAAACATACCGGCCAATCGGTCAAGGCCATAGAAGACGCCCTAGATCGGGACAATTTCTTGACCGCCGAAGAAGCCAAGGAATTTGGCATTGTTGATGAGGTTTATGAACAGCGCCCAAAAGGTGACTCAGATGAGTCCGATGATGAAAGTTAAGGGTTAACAAGGCCAATTAGGGACGGAAATAATAGGCAAAAATGGTAACCACGACCAATTAATGGATTCTTGATGCCAGAAACCTATCATATCTCTATAATAGCTATTGACCTGATGCGATTTGTTCCTCGTTTTTAGAGGGCTAGTTTAAGTACCGAGAGCGTAGGCTAAGGAGTTTAGATGAGCAAAGTTAGCGGCGGCGATTCAAAGAACACGCTTTACTGTTCCTTTTGCGGGAAGAGCCAACATGAAGTGCGCAAACTCATCGCAGGCCCTACGGTCTTCATATGTGATGAATGTGTCGAACTGTGCATGGACATCATTCGCGAGGAGAGCAAAGGTTCGCTCGTTAAATCACGCGATGGTGTGCCGACACCTCAAGAAATTTGCGACGTTTTGGACGATTATGTCATTGGCCAATCCCATGCCAAGCGTGTCCTATCTGTCGCCGTTCACAACCATTACAAGCGTTTGAACCATGCGTCCAAAAGCGGTGATGTTGAGCTTGCTAAGTCCAACATCTTGCTGATGGGGCCAACCGGTTGCGGTAAAACGCTTCTGGCTCAAACGCTGGCTCGTATTCTCGACGTTCCGTTCACGATGGCTGATGCCACAACATTGACCGAAGCCGGTTATGTCGGTGAAGACGTTGAAAACATCATTCTGAAATTGCTGCAATCTGCCGACTATAATGTCGAGCGAGCACAACGCGGCATTGTCTACATTGATGAGATCGACAAAATTAGCCGCAAGTCCGACAATCCGTCGATCACCCGCGATGTATCGGGCGAAGGTGTTCAGCAAGCTCTGTTGAAAATCATGGAAGGCACCGTTGCCAGTGTTCCACCACAAGGTGGACGCAAACATCCGCAACAAGAATTCCTGCAAGTTGATACGACCAACATGTTGTTCATTTGTGGTGGTGCTTTTGCTGGCCTTGATAAGATTATCGCTTCGCGCGGTAAATCAACCTCAATCGGATTTGGCGCTGAAGTCACCGCTGATGACGAACGCCAAACGGGTGAAGTGCTGAAAGAAGTTGAACCGGAAGATCTTCTCAAATTTGGTTTAATCCCTGAATTTGTCGGCCGGTTGCCGGTTCTAGCGACTTTGGAAGACCTAGACGAAGACGCTTTGGTCGAAATTCTGACCGCGCCTAAAAATGCGCTGATGAAGCAATACCAACGCCTTTTCGAAATGGAAGATACCAAGCTGACCTTTGCCGATGACGCATTACGGTCCATTGCGCGCAAAGCCATCAAGCGCAAAACCGGGGCTCGTGGACTGCGATCGATCATGGAAAGCATCTTGCTCGAAACAATGTTCGATCTGCCAGGCTTGGAAGGTGTTGAAGAGGTCGTCATCAACGGCGAAGTCGTTGAAGGACGGGCTCGCCCGCTTTACATCTATGCGGAGCGCCAAAAGGAAGTTGAATCAACGGCCTCGTAAACCGCAAGATTACGATAATCGATAATTCATAAAGTGGGGATAAAGGTGACTTTATCCCCACTTTTTTGCATTCTGAGCTCACTTAGTACCAAAATCATGTAAATCACCCCTTTTTAACGGGGAAAAACTGCTTACATTAACATTATCGTCAACCCAATGAGCGACCCTCTCAGAGTTGGCAAAATTCACTGCCTCGGCGCGAAACAAAGTCCTTCAACCTCTAACCCCCGACATTCTGCATTTACGCAGATGTCATTCACACAACGAGCAGTGATGTCTGATCTCGATGGGACAATTGGACCACGGGATTGAACGAGTAAAACAAGCATACAAAGCCGCGTGCAAAGTCGGCTTTGAATATTGGAAGGTAATGAAAATGAAAGCGGAAGATTTCACCCCAAGTACGACCGAGGTTACCGAAGGGCTTTACCCTGTTTTGCCTCTTCGCGACATCGTGGTGTTCCCCCATATGATTGTTCCGCTGTTTGTCGGCCGCGAAAAATCAGTTCGCGCGCTTGAAGACGTCATGCTCGATGATAAGCAAATCATGCTGGTCACGCAAAAAGATGCGACCAATGATGATCCATCAACAGATGAAATTTATTTCACCGGTGTCATTGCCTCGGTTCTTCAATTATTGAAGTTACCCGATGGAACCGTAAAAGTGCTGGTTGAAGGTATTTCCCGTGCACGAATTAAACAGTTCACGGACAATGCAGATTTCTTTCAGGCTGAAGCCGAACCCATTCCCGAAGTTGAAGGCAACCAAGAAGAAATCGAAGCCCTTGGCCGTTCTGTTGTCAGGCATTTTGAAAGTTATGCGAAATTAAACAAAAAGGTTCCCCCGGAATCATTGGTATCGGTCAGCCAAATCGACGAACCATCAAAACTCGCTGATACAGTCGCGTCTCACCTTGCCATCAAGCTCGATGAAAAACAGGAGCTGCTTGAAATCTCGGATGTCAGCGAGCGGCTCGAAAAAGTTTATGGCCTGATGGAAGGCGAGATCAGTGTTCTTCAGGTCGAAAAGAAAATCCGCTCACGTGTTAAAAAACAAATGGAACGCACCCAGCGCGAGTACTATTTGAATGAGCAAATGAAGGCCATTCAAAAGGAACTGGGCGAAACCGAAGACGGTCGCGATGAACTGTCTGAATTAGAGGAAAAGATCGGTAAAACAAAGCTATCCAAAGAAGCGCTTGAAAAAGCCACTGGCGAGCTGAAGAAGCTTCGCCAAATGAGCCCAATGTCCGCAGAATCGACAGTCGTTCGTAACTATCTCGATTGGATATTGTCCATCCCGTGGGGCAAAAAGGGCCGCGTTAAAAAAGATCTGAAACGCGCTCAAGAAATCCTTGATGACGATCATTACGGGCTTGAAAAAGTCAAAGAACGGATCATCGAATATTTGGCCGTGCAGCAACGCACCCACAAATTAAAAGGGCCAATCCTTTGCCTCGTCGGACCTCCTGGTGTCGGTAAAACGTCATTGGGTAAATCGGTCGCGCGTGCTACGGGACGTGAGTTCGTGCGCATGTCCCTGGGCGGTGTTCGCGACGAAGCTGAAATCCGTGGCCATAGACGCACCTACATTGGGTCAATGCCCGGCAAGATCATTCAATCGATGAAGAAAGCCAAGCATGTTAATCCGCTATTCCTGCTTGATGAGATTGACAAGCTCGGTGCTGACTTCCGCGGTGATCCATCATCAGCACTTTTAGAAGTCCTTGATCCGGAGCAAAACAGCACCTTCATGGATCATTATCTTGAAGTCGAATATGACCTCTCAGATGTTATGTTCATCACCACATCAAACAGCCTTAGAATGCCGCAACCGTTACTGGACCGGATGGAAATCATCCGCATACCCGGCTATACTGAAGATGAGAAAGTCGAGATTGCTAAACGACACCTTCTGCAAAAACAAATCAAAGACCATGGCTTGAAAGCTGAGGAATTTGAGCTGACAGAAGAGGCCATTCGCGGCCTGATCCAATATTATACGCGCGAAGCCGGTGTCCGTAATCTCGAACGCGAGATTGCCAATCTTGCCCGCAAGTCAGTCAAAGAAATATTGGTCGATAAAATCAAGAAGGTAAAAATCACCATCGACAACCTTGATGACTATGCCGGTATTCGGAAATTCCGTTATGGCGAAATTGAGGGTGAAGACTTGGTCGGTGTCGTGACGGGTCTAGCTTGGACAGAAGTGGGTGGCGATCTGCTCGCCATTGAATCTGTCATGCTCCCCGGTAAAGGTCGGATGACCACCACCGGAACGCTCGGCGATGTCATGAAAGAATCGATTGATGCCGCTCGGTCTTACGTGCGCTCTCGCTCCGTTGATTTCGGGATCAAACCACCACTGTTTGATAAGCGCGACATCCATGTTCACGTTCCCGAAGGGGCGACGCCAAAGGATGGCCCGTCTGCAGGTGTGGCAATGGTCGTATCGATCATTTCCGTACTGACGGGCACACCGGTTAAGCGCGATGTTGCCATGACTGGTGAGATAACTCTGCGTGGTCGCGTATTCCCAATCGGTGGATTGAAGGAAAAACTACTGGCCGCTCTGCGCGGTGGGATTAAGACAGTTCTCATTCCGGATGAAAACGAGAAGGATCTCGCGGACATTCCCGACAACGTAAAAAATGGGCTTAACATCATTCCGGTTAAAACAGTGGATGACGTTTTGAAACACGCTCTAGCGCATAAACTTGAGCCCATCGAATGGTCTGAAGACGACGATATCAAATCTGTAACAACGCAAGACATAGCGGGCGATCGCGAGGAAATGATCGCGCATTAGCGTTAAAAAACGGAATTATGGGAAAAAAAGTGAGATATCGGTGGAAATACTAGGATTTCCGCCGATTTTTCTTTGACCTAGCTTGAGACTCATGTCTAAACTTCCCGCTCTCTATCCCCTTTCGCACAACTCCTAGAAGGGTTCCACATGAACAAAAACGATCTTATTGCAAAGGTTTCGGAAGACACCGATCTCTCGAAAGCAGATGCAACGAAAGCTGTAGATTCTGTATTTGATGCGATTACTGATACTCTAAAGGGCGGCGGTGACGTTCGCCTGGTCGGCTTCGGCACGTTCTCGGTTAGCGCGCGAGCTGCCAGTAAAGGACGTAACCCTCGTACAGGGGAGCCGATTGACATCCCTGCTTCAAACCAACCAAAATTCAAAGCCGGTAAGGGTTTGAAAGAAGCAGTGAACTAACATATATAAGTGACTTCGAGAGGATGGCTCATCTGATTCTTCAGATTGAGCTTTTCCTTTTTTAGGTCTAAGTTCACGCGAGATGGGCGGTTAGCTCAGCTGGAAGAGCACCTCGTTTACACCGAGGGGGTCGGGAGTTCGAGCCTCTCACCGCCCACCATCTCTACGAATTCACTACTTGACTTGATACCGGGGCAGCCTTATCAAGACGGCCTCTTGAGCGGCTCTACGCCGCCGAACCCCTTGGTTTTGGGGGGTGTAGCTCAGTTGGTTAGAGCGCTGGCCTGTCACGCCAGAGGCCGCGGGTTCGAGTCCCGTCACTCCCGCCATATCCTTTTGGCGGACCTCGAAGATCTTGCTTACTCGTAGATAAGATCAATACCGTCCATATTTTCAAATTCGCCATTGATGGCCCAACCACCGAAGTTCTCATCCACTTCGAAGGCAACCTCGTTGCGGCCCTTTTTCAAATGCAAATGCAGAGTGTCATAAAGACCAACCGTGCCTAAATATCTGTAGTCACGCGTGCGGTATTTATCATCACCACTGAAAACGGGAATGCCATTTATGTAAGCGGTCACATCATCACTGAAACCAAAATGTAGAAGTTTCGTTTGATCAGCGTCAGATTCAATCGTCAGGCGCGCAACCGCTTTGCTGGCCTCTTTGGTTCTCGTGAATAGACGGGCAATATTGGCGATGCCGTTCGTTTCTACATCTAAAACCTGCCACTGATCTGCTGTTGATGTCGCCTTGTGGTCACCATGAGCCAATTGCCATTTCATGATGTGATTGGGCGACAGGGCAGGTTCCTCTGGAGCCGAACCTATGGTCTGAACGTTGTCATCCTTGGTGACCGAAAGATTGGCAAAATGAGCGTAAGTAAAGCTAGAGGTAAACGACATCGCTCCGCTGCCTGACGGGCCTTTTAAGTCGGCGATGTGGAGCACCGGTTCGTCGCTATCTAAATAGATGTCCGCTTTGTTGTCTGCGACCACTATTTTGATGTGCATCCATTGGTCAAACTTATAGGCAATGGGGGCGCTATATTGCGGGCCGAAATAGATTTGCCACGCGACATTGCCATTAAACACGGGCTCATATTGATTGGCGTCTGGCTTGCCGCTCTGATGAGGGCGCAGATAGAATTCTTCGTAATTGTAGTCATCGACCTCGCGGAACGTAATGCCCATAAATCCGCGAATTTCGGGAATGGCAATATCGAATTCGATGATGCCTGTTTCGAACTCAGCAGAGTTGAAGACAGCCGCGGCGTTTTCAAGGCGTATTGCTTGTTGGCCTTTGAACTCCACAAACTCGGCAGATTGGCCGTTAAATGACCAGGTATCAGGATCTAACGGAATATTCTCCGCTGAAGATGTGAAGACATTAGCGAGATAAAGAGCACAAGACAGCGATAGCGTAACCAATTGTTTCATGGTTTCCCCAATTCGGTGATCGCAGCCTTGCGCGGAGTGTCAGCGAATACACCCTTGGTAGCAAGAAAAAACAATGGGTTGTTAGTATGCCTTGGAATTCAATTCGGCTTTGGCTTGTCGGTATTCAGTTTCGATGCGATCAACGACATCGGCCACCTTGGGCGCGTCTTTGATACCACCAATACCTTGACCCGATCCCCAAATATCCTTCCAGGCTTTTTGTTTCATATTGCCGCCTGAGCCAAAATTCATTTTGCTTTTGTCTGCTTCAGGCAGGGCGTTTGGATCAAGGCCTGATTTTTCGATTGAGGGTTTTAGGTAATTACCGTGAACGCCAGTAAAGAGGTTGGAATAGACGATGTCATCGGCAGCACTTTCCACCAGCATTTGTTTATAGCCTTGGTCGGCATTTGCCTCTTCAGTGGCAATGAAGCGGGTGCCCATGTAAGCCAGATCCGCGCCCATAGCTTGCGCTCCTAATACCGAATAACCGTTCGACAGAGCGCCGCCAATCAGAATGGTGCCATCAAAAAACGCGCGGACTTCTTGGGTCAGGGCAAATGGGCTGAGCATACCGGCATGTCCACCGGCACCGGCGCAAACGAGGATGAGACCATCGACGCCTTCTTCCGCAGCCTTGCGTGCGTGGCGAATATTGATGACATCGTGAAAAACAACGCCGCCATAGGAGTGGATGGCTTCGACGACAAATTTTGGTGCCCGCAGGCTGGTGATCACCACTGGGACTTTATGTCTCACACAGGCTTCGACGTCATATTCGAGACGGTCATTTGAGGTATGGCAAATCTGATTGACGGCAAATGGGGCGACGATTTTATCGGGATTATCGTCCTGATAGCGGGCAAGGGTCTCTTTGATCTCGATGATCCATTCGTCAAGCACTTCAACCGGCCGGGCGTTTAAGGCAGGAAATGAACCGACAATCCCGGCTTTGCATTGCGCCATCACCAATGTCGGAGACGACACCAGAAACAGCGGAGAACCAATTATCGGAAGGCGCAGTTTGCCTTCAAGTTGAGCTGGAAGTGCCATCAGAAATACCCTCGTTTTTATTATTGTTTTTGATGAGGGTACCCTAGGGGCAATTAAAAATAATGCAATGGGCTGGGATTGGCTGTGTGACCGGGCACACCCTGCAAAATTATACCGCCCTGAATATCAAAAAAGTGCCCCTCGGGAGGGGATGAAAAATTGATGTGGTTTTTGAGGATTTATCGATTGCGGAAACATCCATTCCCACATAGGTTCGCCGCGGAAAACTCAACTTAGCCTGTGTATTGTTTAAGCTTCAACTGTGCTTGAAACACCCTCCTTGGGGACTATACTTTCGGCGGCAAACAAGGGATTCGTTTTGTTTTTCAGCTAGCTATCTAATTATCCGGGGTCACAATCAAAGAAAATGAATGAATATTTATTGGAATATCTTCCAATCCTCATTTTTATCGGAATAGCCGCTGGTCTCGGGGTCGCCATTCTCCTGGCGGCATTGATCATCGCACCGTCGGCGCCGGACCCTGA
>JAJFIN010000140.1 GCA_021774955.1 Alphaproteobacteria bacterium
TCGGCTCTGAATAACCCACGGAGATGATTGTGCCTGCATCATTGCTTTTGTGTGAATTGATAGTTTCAGCCAATAGGCTGGAAACTTTCAGGTCATCTATCTGCCGCGAAGTGTTTTCGAGCAACATTGGGAAGAAAAATAGTGCGCTTGCGAGACCAAAGATCACACCGGAATAGATCTTTGCTCGGAAGGTAAACCAGCATGTCATTGCTACAAGCCCGATTGCGATGAGAGCCAAGGTCAGGTTCGATCCAGAAAATCCAGATCCATATTGGATAGGAAGGATTATATAGAGTGTCGCGAGAGCCCAACCCAGCACAAGCCAGATAATTACTCCTACACGTAACAGCCGACTTCGCTTCCAACTTTCTACGGTTTGAGAGGATGTTAGAAAAAGTGAAATCAATATGCATAGTGCAGGAAAAAGCGGCAAAGTGTAGTGAGGGAGTTTAGTTGGGATCAATTCAAATACAACCCAATTGGGGATGAGCCAGGCCAAACAGAATTGGACGATGGGATTACTTTTTTGCCGCCAAGCATTGGTGAGAGCCGGAAGTAATAAGAGTGACGCTGGCCAAAGAGTTAGCATGACAATCAATAGGTAATAGCCCGGCAAAGCTCCATGCGATTCTTGGCCAGCCAATAATTTTGGCGCAAAATCTTCACCCATTGCTTGGGCAAAAAAAGTACCGTCTGTGGCCAACCAAACCGCGATACCCCAAGGTAGGGTGATGGCGGCAAATATTGGTACACCTATCAGGGGCCGAATGGGTTTTAACCAACTCAGATCACGATCAAGAATTGACAACGTAACGACGGTAAGCCCGCCAATCATCAAGATCACCGGCCCTTTAATTAAGACTCCGAAGCCGAGTGCGATCCAAAATAGTAAAGAGGTCCAAAAATTGGGTGGGTCTTTTCCTTCTCTAGCCGATAAACAAAAATGGCCGAGGGCCAATTGCATGAAAGCAGTACAAGCAAGGAGCGTGGCATCGGTTTTAGCGATGTTCGCTTCGAAGACGAGCAATGTGCTGCTAGCCAATGCCGCACCTGCAACAAGTCCCGCGGGTACGCCGCGTGCCCTCTTCGCCAACATAAAAGTTGCGAATACCGCGAGTACGGCCGCCAATACAGAGGGTAACCGATATGCCCAAATTTTGTTGTGGGGATTGGTGGAAAATAGAGAAGTGCTTGCGGCCTGCAACCAATATATCCCAACCGGCTTTTTGTTGCGAGCTTGGTCTTGAAAGTAGATCTGGATGTAGTCACCCGTTTCGACCATTTGTTTGCTGGCTTGGGCAAAACGGGATTCGTCTCGATCAAGCGGTGGCAGGGCTGTGATCCCAGGCAGGTAAAGAACAAGGCATAGCAACGTTAGCGCCCAAATAGGCCGGTGCAGTGCCCAGTCGGTTAACTCGGTGAGTCGGGCTCTCAAAAAATGCGGGATAAGTTCTATCACGTTAGCTTTTTTGCGATTCATAGTTTCGCCGGGACCCTAGCGGAACGCCGGGCTTTTGTCTTGCATTGCAATCGCGATTTAGCTGGATTGGACGATATTTCTGGACCCTAATTTAATGCAGGTTGCGGGCGAACCAGGTATACCTCGCGAGCATAATATTGCCGGGGTTGCAGTTCAATTGACGTCGTGAGATAGAAGGCCGCCCAGATGTAGGGTGATTGGAGCTTGATTTGTCCGTAGAGGTCTCGGTCGTCGTACCGGTCATGAATGAAGAAGAAAATGTGAGGCCGCTGCTCGAGGAAATCGTGGCAGCGCTTCAACACGAATCTTTCGAGGTCCTATTTGTCGACGATTGTTCTAAAGACAGTACAGTGTCTGTTCTGGAGAATGCTAAAGCAGAATTTCCCATGTTGCGGTGTCTTTACCATGGCCAAAATTGTGGTCAAAGCTCTGCGGTTCGTACTGGCGTTCATAGAGCACAGGGTACACTCGTTGTTGTCTTAGATGGCGATGGGCAAAACGACCCAGCAGATATTCCGGTTTTGTTAAATGCTTTCCGTCATCCTGAGGCGCCAAATAATCTAGGAATGGTTGCTGGCGAACGACGTAAGCGCCACGACAATTGGCGAAAGCGGATGGCTTCACGTGTAGGCAATGGCATTAGACGGTCTATCCTGAGGGACAATGCCAAGGATGCGGGATGTGGTTTAAAAGTCTTGTCACGGACTGTATTTATGGAGCTTCCCTATTTCGATCACATGCATAGATTTATGAGCGCGTTGATATTACGGCACGGTTATGAAATCATCTATGTAAGTGTCAATCACAGACCTCGTGTACACGGACAATCAAAGTATGGTGTGATTGACCGGATGCGAAAATCTATTACCGATCTTTGGGGTGTGCGATGGCTGCGTCGTCGATGCCGGCTACCCATTGATGTTACGGAAATCTGACGTTCTAATGGCAGGAAAACCGTTTCGAGAACTTGCTTTGATTATATTTGCGAGCGTAAACATGTGTCTTTTGGCCACATGAAAAGTGTCTCTCACCATCTGAGTTACGCAGAAAATAGATGTGATGTTTGACAATTGTGTCCCCAAGGTACCGAAAATGGCCAGTTTTCATTTTGCATCGTCCAAAACTTGCCATGATTGAATGATCTCCTATTGCAACCCCCAGGTCTTTGCAGATGCAAATTATCGACTATACTGTCGTCCAGGGAATGAAGTGTGTCCTACGGGGGGACGCATCATCGATGCAATGAGGATGTGATGCTCAAAATTTTTCCACTCTTGATTATACCCATCGCTGTATACAACATTTTGGCGTTTACCGCTGGCGGCCAGACGTTGGATGCTGAAACAGGTCAGATGATCAACAATGCGGCTATTTTCATGCAAAAGCCGTTACTTTCAATGGGACTTATTTCTGGCGCAAATTGGGTTATGGCGCGTGGTGATCTTATCGTGATCTTCGGGCTTGTCTTTTTGTTTTTGGAGATCGTTCGATCGACTCGCTCCGATGCAACATCGATTGTTAATCATGGTCTTTCCATGGCCGTGTTATTATTTTGTTTGATCGAGTTTATTGTTCTACCTGGATTCGCCACATCGACTTTCTTCTTTTTAACAATGATGGCCTTGTTAGACGTCGTGGCTGGGTTCACTATTTCCATTACCAGTGCTCGACGCGACTTTGGTGCTTTTCCCGGCGCCTGACAATATTTCGAAATTAGGTTTGAGGTAAGGCGGTCTCTGGGCCGCCTTACTACGTTGCGAGATGTAAATCTATGCGACGAACTGATTTAAATTGATCTTCTGTTCCAGCGCCTTGTGGTACGTTTGAGCCATCGCGCAGCTTCACCGAATGGAGCAGGCATTTTTCCATCAGGTTGATCGGTCGTTGCGAATGCAAAGTCCAATGTTAGATCATCGATTAAATATTCGTCGTAGATTTCTCGTAATCGGTGTACGGGTTTTTGCCCATCGTCCACTCTCAGATCAAAAATAGGGTAGGGTTCTTCGCTGGTTACGAAAAGAGCAGCAGAACGCATAGGCGTGTGGGTCGCTTCCAGTGAGGTTTCCACATGTTCCAATGTTTTTAGTAATTGCTCTGAAAGCTGAAAGCCTTCGCTTGAAATGAGCGCGAAAGTTTCCTGAGCTTGGTCAATAATGTCGTTGCTCGGAAGCCCATGTCCTGCGAGAGCAAAACTGCTATTGATGACATGTCTTGCATTTTTTTGAATCCGCTTTCCGGTGAATGCCGCGCTTGTTCCGTTGGTCGCAACGTAAATTGACTGGCGGTCATCGGGCGCATGATCTTGTTTTACGGCGACATTAAGAATTGTTTCGGCGTCGCTTAAAGCATTGGCTGCATCTTGAATCCACACATTGTACGCTCGATGGAATGCGCCTTGTATGGCACCGATTCCTCGACCCGGAGTACAGATTGGCACGTGTGCACCAGCTGCGAACATTGATGAAATCGTTGCAAGTCCCAATGTGTTCGTCTGGCAGCAATGGGCACAGATGGTGAGTGTCGTAAACTCGGCCTGACGATTGCTGTCGTTTAGCTGATTATTCTGCTGCATGGTCGGCTCGTCCAGCGCTTAACTGTGTACTGAACAATGCCGGGTTTTGGTTGCGGAAAGCGACATGGATATCATACAACCGTCGAAGTTCTGAGACAGAATCGCGATGGCAATCCACACGAAGATCTGTTGCTGGCGCGTCAACAGTGCGCCATATCAAAAGGGCCGCGGATTGCGGCTCACCTTTAATGCCGCCACCGGAAAGCTGCGCCATTTCAAGAGCGCCTAAAAGCCGGTTTCCAAGTGGTAGCGTTGTTTCTATTGTTTGATTGAAGCTGCGCACAATTTCTTCAACTGGACGAATGTCGCGCAATCCGCTGCCTGCGACGGCGAATCCTTGGCCGATATAGTCAGCACTGCGTGATGGGGCGTTGCGGCCTGTGCGTACTGTCGCGATCCCATCAGCACTGATGGCGAGGATCTGTCGATGGGCATGTTTTTGATCCCTCAAGCGAATTGCCAAAATAGCCTCGTCAGGTGTTAGGCCTCGTGCCAGTTCGGCTAATATCCAACCTTGGTACAGGGGGTTTAAAACACCCTGGATTACACATCCGCCAATTTCTGGACGAATAGCCATGGAGAAAGCCCCAATTGCTCGGCGATCGCTGACGGTAGCAACTCCAAGAGCTTTCGTATGAGGGCATTGTGCTATGATGGAGTAAGTTTGCATGCATTCGTATCCGCGAGTGTGAGCTGGCATAGACAATGGGCGTGAGGTGCACAAGGACTTGTTTGGGCAGACGTACCTGACAGTCGAGCCCGTTACAAGATAATGGCTATAGGCTATAGAATGAAATAGGTAATCGTGGTCACTATCAAGATATCGATAGTGCGTGTCAGCCACGTTCCCAAGTTAAATTCTAGATTCTGTACTCTTTGACCCGCCATCACTAGATTTGTGTCGCTGTCGAGCGGGTTTTTCGTTTCACCTTGAACCACCAATCCCAATAACCCCTGTTTTTTCTTTGGATTGACCATGGTCTCGCAAAGGGCATGCCGGTTTTATTGGTTGGTGAAGCTGATATGAGGGCGATGCGCTGTTTGGTGTGCGAATTCTTGGTTAACTACGCCAGCGTAGTTTGGTCTCGGTCACGGGGTTGGTAAATGGTCGTTTTTCGGCTCGGCAATCGACCCATTCTTTTTTGAGTCGATGATACCATTTTGCTTGCATGTCGGCATCGTCGATCAGCATGAGACGGGGGTTAAACGCTAGGCCTACTTGTTGTTGGTCTACAGCGTCACGGTCTTGCCTTAGAAACGTCAACGCAAAACTGCGAAGAAGAGGTTTTGCAAGGCTCACCCACGGCAACGTCCAGTAGAAAGTCTGTGTTACTTCAGTTTGGCTTTCGGTGATTGGGGTGACGGTGGTGAGGCCGACGATGTGGTGTTTGCCAGCTTTGATATTTTCGATGCGGACACTTGGCAGTTGAAATGTAATTTCTGTGCGGACCTCTCCGCCCAGCAGCCGGTAGAGGAACGAATTTGATGATGGTTTGTGATCCCGCATAGCAAAACCTAGATGGGTGGGTCCAAATGCTTTTTCTTTTTCATGGATGGAAGATTCTGAACGCCACCACCACGCTCGATGAACAAAGGGTCCATGAGCTGGGTCCATAAGTCCGATGACCGCATGGTCAACATCGCAACTAAAAGTCATCGATTCGCGAAGACGGGGAGGTGTATCACCAATGCCTGGCATTTCTGGAGGCGTGGTTACTGGTTCCTCTGCTTGAGCAGGGTCTTCAGCTAAATAAACCCAGATATTTCCCTGTACCTCTTTCGCCGGATAATTACGGACTTTAATGCGCGCCGGGTCGATATCCTGACCTTCTACCAGAGAGGGGATGTGGGAGCAGGTCCCGGAGGCTCCAAACCGCCACCCATGATAGGGGCATTCTACTTCGCTGGCGCCTGTCTCATTGGTGATCATCTGACCAGCGCTTAGGAGTGTGCCGCGGTGTGGACAAATATCGCGAATAGCGAATACCTTGCCAGAGTACGCGCGACCGATGAGTATTGGCTCCCCCACCAGAACCCGATGACGCATCTGGCCGGGCTTCAAACTCTCGCCAGGTCCGCCAAAATACCACAAATCACGTAGAAACATGTTTCCCTCAAAATTTCCCGGCACTATGCGCGAGGATCGATTTTCTGCCAAGAGGGGCGCGGCATCTTGCCCGACCCGGCACTGGACCGGTAGGTTCTATGTGGATTTCGCGTTTTACTCACTCCAATTGTGAGGTATTGCAAGTTTATGGCGCTGTTTTTTGATCAGAATTGGTTCGATACCAAGTTAGAGGCCTGCGGTAAGACACATTCGGAATTGGCTGAAAAGCTTGATATACCGATTGAAGATTTGGCAGCAATTTGGAAGGATCAACGCGAGATTTCTCAAGATGAAGTTCACCGCATGGCATCTTTCCTCAATGAAAGCCCGGGCGACGTGGCTAAAAGAAGTGGTATTTCAACACCTGCACCTGACGAATTTACCAAGCACAGTTTTCAGTCTGTTGAAGGTGAAGTGGGTGCGTCGGCAATCCTCTCTAGGCTAAAAGCGCTCGAGATTGAAGTTGCTAGGTTGAAAGCGGCGGTTCTTGAATTGAGTGATCCACCGAAGTGAATATTGGTTGCAAACCAAAAACCGAAAGATGGTGTGTATGAGGGATATTCAATTTCCGGGACGCTCGACCGTTCACGGAACCGA
Organism: Alphaproteobacteria bacterium; assembly: GCA_021774955.1. Taxonomy (GTDB): domain Bacteria; phylum Pseudomonadota; class Alphaproteobacteria; order M2410; family M2410; genus JAJFIN01. The sequence goes on from JAJFIN010000140.1 coordinate 6,757, forward strand.
GGGGATTGTTGCAACTTCCCATCCACTGGCGAGTCAAACAGCCGTCGACATTTTGAAAGCTGGTGGCAATGCGGTTGATGCTGCCGTCGCAGCCAGTGCGGTACTTTGTGTGGTCGAACCAATGTCGACGGGTATTGGTGGGGATTGCTTTGCTCTTTATGCGCCGGGTGGGTCCGGTGACGTGATTGGTTTGAATGGCTCAGGCCGGGCACCGCAAGCTCTAAATGCGGATGTGCTATTGAGCCAAGGGATTACAGAGATCCCAAGCGATAATGTTCACGCGGTGACAATCCCGGGAGCCGTTGATGCCTGGTTTCGGCTCATGGAAGATCATGGGACTTTTGATCCTGCGCGGGTTCTAGCGCCGGCCATTCATTATGCTGAGGAAGGGTATGCGGTCAGCCCGATCGTAAGCCTGTATTGGCGTGGATTACTCAAGCACATAAACCGAACACCGGGTGGGGTGAAGCATTGGACCAGCAAAGGTTCTGCGCCCGAGGTTGGTGAGCGTTTTTGTACTCCTGGTCTAGCCCAGACATTGAGAGCGATTGCAACGCAAGGAAGAGCGGGCTTTTATCAGGGTGATGTTGCGCAGGATATGATATCCGCTTTGCGTGAGTGGGGAGGTCTCCATACTTTAGAAGACTTTGCCAATACGCGTGCAGACTATGTAACACCCATTTCGAATATGTTCGAAGGTAGGAAAGTGCTTGAGATACCTCCCAATGGGCAAGGCATCACGGCTCTTATTATGCTGAATATTCTGTCGCGGTTTGATCTGCCATCCTATGGTCCCGTGAGTGCTGAACGGATCCATTTGGAAATGGAAGCACAGCGTTTGGCCTTTGAGCTCCGTGACAGATTTGTTGCTGATTCTCTATTTTCGGATGTCCCGGTTGAGGAAATGTTGAGCGATGCGACAGCAGACCGGCTCGCAGCGCGCATCGATGTCAACAAAGCCATGGAAGATGTTTCTGATGCTGTAAGCGATGTAGATCGCGACACCATCTATCTCACGGTGATCGATAAAGACTGCAACACAATCTCTTTCATCAATTCCGTCTATATGGGTTTTGGTTCCGGTTTGGTTGCTCCTGAAAGTGCGGTTACCTTTCAAAATCGAGGCGCGGGATTTGTCGTCGAACCAGGCCACCGAAATTGTGTTGAAGGCGGGAAGCGACCAAAGCACACAATAATTCCAGGCATGCTCGTCCACAACGATGGATCACACTTAGGTAAAGTGGCTGGTGCTTTTGGTGTTATGGGTGGCGATTACCAACCCGTGGGTCATGCCCATGTATTGGTCAATATGCTAATCTATGACATGGATTGTCAGGAGGCGCTCGATTGTCCGCGTGCATTTTACATGAACGGAAAAGTTTTTGTAGAGCGTGGCATGCCTGAAGAAACAAAAGAAGGAATGAGAGCGCGATGTCATAAAGTTGCTGATGCTGCCCTGCCCTGGGGCGGAGGACAGATCGCAATGATTGATTGGAACAGGGGAACCTTTTGCGCTGGCTCCGAATCGCGCAAAGACGGATGCGCACTTGCTTTTTAGGCCGGATATTCCATTTTGACACGGGCGTAAATAAAAAAATTACGCACTCATTTTTTCGTACATTGCTGCAGTGCGGGCGAAGGCGTTGGTCGAGCGGTCTTGGAGAGTGGGGTGTGACGCTTCGTTTAGCGCTTGGGCGACGAAAGGCGCTGAGGGAAACTGTAGGTGCGCGGGTGTCGCTGATGCCTGGTTTCGTGTCGACTTAGTTTTTTCATTTGAGCGAGGACGGCGACGATCTTGTTGCTTGGCACGGCGCTCCGTTGCTACGAGCGCTGTCTCCTCAATTGGTGCAACCTTCCCATTGTTCGACCGTCGTGTCGAAATGAAACGGTGGGGAGGCGTGCTCCTGGTCACTGAATAACGACTTTTGATGTTCATGCCTTGTTAACCGCAAAACAAATGCCAGCAAACTGGGTCGTTTTGGGACAGTTTCAGTTGGCGGTTTCTTAAGGGTTGTTGGTTAGTTTTGGTTGCGAAGGGGTTGGTACAGTTCTGCCGGGAGTATGCGTGCGCAAATCGAGTCTCACAACGAGCTCTTCACAACCAGAGCTTACGAGTAAACTTCAGGAAATTTCTGAGCTTGGTGGACTGCGCCTGGCGTTGTCTAGTGCTGGCGAGGTTCATTATCACCATACGAGTGCTGATGACCGCATTCATTGGAGTGATAATGCCGAAGATGTTTTTTCACACCATAACGTTTCGCCAATCTCTAGTCGATCGCAGTTCGTTGCGCTGATTGATAAAAAAGATCAAATCGAAATGAAGGTTCAATTGGAGCAGTCAGCAAAAACAGGTGATCCTTTTTCAATTGAATATCAGGTGCGCGACAAGAGCGACAATATTGCTTGGGTTGAAGATCGAGGCATTTGTCTAACAGACAAGGACGGTAAGTTAGATCAAATCATCGGGCTCATTCGATTTGTCACTGAGCGCAAGGAAGAACAAGCGCGACTTATTCATTTAGCGGTTTATGATGAGTTGACTGGCCAGATAAACCGAAACCGACTGCGGGAATGTCTTGCGGCTACAATTGAAAATGTTCAGCGTTCAAACGGTTCGGCTGGGTTTCTTGTTGCTGCTGTTGATGATCTTTCTCTCATAAATGAAAATTATGGTTTTGAAACTGCTGATGAGGTCATTGTCGAGGTGAGTCGGCGGTTGAACCAACACCTTCATGAACAAGATGTTATTGGCAGGATATCGGGCAACAAGTTTGGCATATTGTTGGCCAAAGGTGGCCATGATGTCATGATGCATACGGCCAAACTCTTGCAATGTTCTATTCGCGAAACTGTAGTGAAAGCAAACAACACTGCTGTTTCTGCGTCTATTTCTGTTGGGTGTATCGAGATTCCAAATTTTGCCGAATCGGCTGACGAAGCACTTGCAAATGCAGAAGAAGCTCTGAGCCGGGCGAAAAGCCAGGGTCGCGACCGAAGTTATGCCTACTTTTTATCCGATGGGTGGAAATCCTCTCGCCATGAGAGAAAAAGTATTGCTGATCAAATTATGTCAGCACTCAAAGAAGAACGTATCGTTCTTGCATATCAGCCGATTGTGGACGCAAAAACCGGAAAAGCAGATCACTTTGAGTGCTTGGTCAGGATCCATGACAATGACGGGAAATATGTTCCCGCCGGTGTGTTTATTCCGGTTGCTGAGCAACTTGGTCTCATTCGAATACTTGACCGTCGCGTTGTGGAAATGGCGGTTGCAAAGTTGGAAGAAGAGCCAAATTTAAAGTTAGCGATTAACGTATCTGCGCTCACGGCAACGGATCCTTCTTGGTATGAATCTTCTATCGAATGGATAACGAAACACAAGGCGGTTTGCCCGCGCATCACTATCGAAATCACAGAGACAGTCGCCATACAAGATCTTGAGGAATCTGCGCGCTTTATTTCCCGTTTAAAGGACCTTGGATGTAAAATAGCCATCGACGACTTTGGTGCGGGTTACACTTCATTTCGCAACCTTCAGTTATTGGATATAGATACTGTCAAAATTGATGGGTCATTCGTCCGTGGTCTTAATGAGAATACTGACAATAAGTTTTTTGTTCGGACATTGATTGAGTTGGCACAACACTTCAAAATTCAGACGGTTGCTGAGTGGGTCGAATGCGAAGAAGAAGTACAGCTTCTAAAATCTTTAGGGGTGGATTTCTTGCAAGGGTTCCATCTCGGAAAACCTGAAACCGATCTGAGTCTCTTTCTCAAGTAGAAGTCAAACGCTATTGTTGCAACAGTGAATCGCGATTCACGTTTTTTTTGACAAGCTGTCCAACTGCTGTTGCATTTTGGAGATTTGATCTTTCAATTCATCCATCTCATCTGAGTTCAATGCCTCTTCGGGGCTTGATGCTGCGGCATCGCTTTCTTGTGCAGATGTATTTGAATCATCTTGTTGCACAGGAAAAAACGGTGAGAACATACTCATGGTCTTTTGAAACATCGCCATGTTCTGGCGTACCTGGTTTTCAAAACCCTTGAGCGCTGGGTTGGCACCCATAGCTCCCGCGAATTGATCCATCAAATCAGCTCGGTTTCGTGACAAATTATCCATGCTCATTTCTAAGTAGCTTGGTACGAGCGACTGCATGGTGTCACCGTAGAATTGAATGAGCTGGCGTAGAAAGGAAGTTGGGAGTAAATTTTCGCCCTTCGCTTCTTCTTCGAAAATAATTTGAGTCAGAACCGACTTTGTGATGTCGTCTCCTGATTTAGCGTCAAAAACTTGAAAGTCTTGGCCTGATTTGACCATTTCGCACAGATGATCAAGCGTGACATATGAACTAGTAGCGGTGTTGTAGAGTCGCCGATTGGCGTATTTCTTGATGGTAATGGGACCGTCACTGGGTGTTTTTTTCTTTGCCACTTTGGTCTCAACTGTCTTCAATGAAGCCTGAACCTAAGGTGTTTTGGTGTTGTGGGATTCAGACGTGTATTTCGCACTTGCGCTATAATTGCGTTTCTGTGGTCGAGCGTGCAAGCTTTCTTTTTGCGGTGCACCAAGGCGAAAGAATAAAAATCCCAAATTATGTGTGATTTCTCCGAGAGTTTGGAATTGGACGAAATTTTCTGCATAATTTGTCGCAGCTCACGCATAAATACTTCGCAAGTGCGAAATAGCATTCTATGGTGAGTTCCAGGGAAACAAGCACAAAGTGAGAGGAAAATCTCGATGGCCCATGTGGTGATTACGTCAGCAACTCGTACCGCAGTTGGT
>JAJFIN010000015.1 GCA_021774955.1 Alphaproteobacteria bacterium
CAAGCGAGGAGGAAGCTGCGTCAGCGCTGCGTTATGTCCGTGATACTTTCCGGACGTTTTGTTTCGCAGATGCTGAGATTGTTCGCGACGATGTTTCCGGTCTGGAATTGGTTGATGTGGAACGGCCTCCTGGCAAGGACGAATCTGGGTTTCTTGCAGCGCTTTTGACGGCAATTTGCCGTCCTAGCTTGCATCTTGCTCCTGGCGTATTGATACGAGCGGCACCTCTGTCAGGGGCCGGTACTGGCAAAGGTCTTCTGGCGCGCTGTATCTCCATAATTGCTTTCGGTCGTGAACCCCATGCCGTAACCAGTGGTCCTAACGCTCAAGAGTTGGAGAAGCGCATCGCCGCTGAGCTGATTGAGGGTAGCCCCGTTTTATTCCTCGACAATCTAAATAACACAGCATTCCGATCTGATTTATTGGCAAGTGTTATTACAGAACGTCCTGCTCGAGTTCGTGTATTGGGAAAATCACAAATGGTGCCGCTTAACGCGTCCGCCTTTGTGATCCTTACAGGCAATGGTCTCACTGTTTCGGAAGACCTGGCACGGCGATTTATTACTGTGGAATTCGATCCCCACACCGAAGACCCAGAAGCCCGTGCTTTCACAAATGACATTCGCAGCGAAGTTAAAAAGCGACGTTTAGAATTGTTAATTGCCATGCTTACGATATGGCGTTGGGGCCGAACAAATATTGGCATTAAATCTGGCCAGCCGTTGGGTAGCTTTGAACAATGGTGCAATTGGGTACGCGATCCATTGCTTGCTTTGGGATGTCAAGACCCTGCTGATCGGGTCAGTGAGGCAAAGGAACGTGACCGCGGTCGGATGGCAATTGTCGAGACTTTTGTCATTTGGTGGAGACACCATCAGGGTAGACCGATTGCGCTGCGAGATCTTCATGATGAAGTTAAACAAACGATCGATCCGCAAGGTCGTGGACGCCAGTTCCAATCGTCTCAGTTTGAAAAGCTCGCAGGAACGCGTTTGGCGGGTTTTGTCCTATCACGGCAGGCGTCTGCAGGACGATGGGGTGTGGCAACATATGCACTTGAGAAGACAGAAGAGCAAGATTGCCATAGGGACCATAGGGGCCAAGAGGATGCAAAGTCTCGTGGTGATGAGATAAATCACTTAGGTGCCAGTCAGCTCGAAAGTTCAATTGAAAACAATTGTTTAGAGGGTTTAGTCGAAGATCTACCTATGGTCCCTGTGACCCCTATGCCATCAGTGAGTACGCCGCAGGCAACAGTCAACGCACCGACAGAAATGTCTGGCTGGAGGCGAACAATATGAATGAGAATGCAGTCCAAAGAACCGCTAGGGATGCCGGCCTTGAATTTGGTTCTGTTGGATCCATCTCCATCAAAGAATTTGTAGCGATGGGAACTAAAAAACACTCAAAGTTGCCAAACGATTTCGATAAAAACGGAGCAACATAATGGGTGGCATGGGGTCGGGGAGACCGACTGGTTTTGGCAAAGAGACGGTGGAGACCTACCGGTCCATTGATGTCAATCGTCTTTATCGGGATGGTTGTCTGAAACCTGGTTGGTCAGGCGGTCGGCACTGGATAGGTAAAAACGGGAGTATTGTTTCGATCAATCTGCGCAGTGATATTAACCAACTCCACCTTTCATACCGCGTGCGGATCTCTGGTGGCGATGGGGAGGATATTGTGGAGACCATCCACATTGTCCGTGTGCCTTGTCGATATGGCGGCTCAAGGCCATATTTCATATGTCCGGGCGTTGTGAATGGCATCAGATGCGAGCGGCGTGTCGTTAAACTTCATGGAGCTGGACGGTATTTCCTATGTCGCAAATGTTACAACCTTGCCTATTCCAGCCAGAATGAAGATGAACTCGATCGGGCCATGAGACGAGCGAACAAAGCGCGGCATAAGCTCGGTGGTGAATTCGGTTTGGACGCTCCATTTCCATCACGTCCGAAGGGTATGTGGCACACAACTTACTGGAAACTTTGTAACAAAGTCATCACAGAGGAAGAAGAGGTTGAAGATAGGTTTGCTTTCCGCGCCATGCGATTAATGGGCAATGCGAACAAGAGACGGTGAAAGAAGAAATAATATCAATGGATGAATTAAATTAGGCGTTGCCGATGGCGAGTTATAAAAATGAGAAGTGGTCAAAGCAGCACAAGCAAAACCTTATAAAACCTTACATGAAATGGTTGAGGTCGCTGAGGACGACGCGATAATAACCATGGCGCTCCAGATCCTCCAAACTGGTATATCCGAAGTCTGTTAGAAAGCACTTTCGGTTTATCATGCTGAGTAGCGGAAGGTTCTCGAAAACAGACCCTTCATTTGAGCTCAATCAACTACTCTCAAGGGTCATTTGCTGTTAGCGTCGTTTGGTTGCATTTTTAATCCCCATAGATTGTTGATATAAGCGCACAATGAACAAGATTGAGCTCATAGCGAATATAAAGGAGTTTGCGAGGCTCGACAGAGAATGTATGGAGATGAGCTACGAGCGTGCTGTCCCCCGAGAGGTGAACGAGTTCAGCGAATATTTGGATGAGCTTTTTGATATTTGCATTCGAGGCTTTTTTCTTCGGAACGAAATTCTAGCTTCACTTGCCGAACCAGTAAGGATTGAAATATCGGACAAAAATATTGTGGGGGATCTTAATAGGATCAGAGCCGACAAAGATCCTTATGTCATTAGGCAATACAAATCCTTGGCGAAACTCGCCAATGTGAATGCTGGATCTGATCACGAAAAAATTCCAATCTCCATTGGTGATTTTGTTCATGACCAATTTGATGAGAATTTGGGCAGGTACATGTCTGAGTTTGATGTTTCTGATTATTATTCCAAAAAAATTCAGATTGGGTGTCTCGTCGTTGGGTATCAAGGTGACAAGTCAATAGACACTTATTACTCCGAAATTCGTGAGGCCTATGCACATGGATTGCATAGGGCTTGTATTTCTTTATGCAGAGCTCTTATTGAGATTGTTCTTCATGAGATTCTTAATCGGAAAGGGCTACTGGGATCAACAGGTGCTGTAAATATCAAGACTGGTAGAGATGATAGAAACAACCTTCCCTGTCTTATAAACAAAGCCAAACGCGCCGACTTGATATCTTTTGATGAAAAAGAATTGGCGTTTGAAATCAAGAAAACCGCAGAGAAAATTCTTCACCGTAAAGATCGTACCAAACAGGAAGAACCTGGACCTACACAATCCGAAACATATACTGCCATTAAGAACACAATAATAGTTGTGGAAAGTGCTCTGCAACGCTAGACGAAATTGATTCACAGATCTGACTAAATTCAAAGGCTGATTTTATATATGGCGATTAAGAAGTCCGACCTTTACTCTTCCCTGTGGGCTTCATGCGATGAGCTGCGCGGTGGCATGGATGCCAGCCAGTACAAGGACTACGTCCTGTTCATGCTGTTCATCAAATACATCAGCGATAAGTACGGAAATAGCACCGACTATTCCCCGCCGGTGACCATCCCCAAGGGCGCGAGCTTCACGGACATGATTGCCCTCAAGGGTAAGAGCGATATCGGCGACAAGATCAATATACAGATCATCCAGCCGCTGATCGACGCAAACAACCGCCTCGCTCGCACTGACTTTCCCGACTTCAACGACCCCAACAAACTCGGCGAAGGTAAGGCAATGGTGGATCGTCTGACAAATCTGGTCAGTATCTTCCAGAAGCCGGAACTCGACTTCTCGGAGAACCGTGCCGAGCACGATGACATCCTCGGCGACGCTTATGAATATCTAATGCGCCACTTCGCCAGCGAAAGCGGTAAGAGCAAGGGGCAATTTTATACGCCCTCCGAAGTGAGCCGAATCATCGCCAAGGTCATTGGCATCTCGCCAAATAACACTAAGGCATCCACCACTGCCTACGATCCCACATGCGGTTCGGGATCGCTGCTCCTGAAGGTGGCTGCCGAGGCAGGAAAACACATCACGCTTGAAGGGCAGGAGAAGGATGTGACCACGGCCGGTCTCGCCCGCATGAACATGATCCTGCATGATTTTCCGACGGCTGTTGTTCTCCAGGGCGACACCCTTGACTCACCAAAATTCAAGGACGGCGAGCAACTTCGCACTTACGACTACGTGGTCGCCAATCCGCCGTTTTCCGACAAGACCTGGAGCACCGGCCTGACGCCTGCCAGCGATCCTTATCAACGTTTCGAGTGGGGTGCACCACCGGCTAAACAGGGCGACTACGCCTATCTCCTGCACATCATCCGCTCGATGAAGAGCGCAGGGAAAGCGGCCTGCATTCTGCCTCACGGGGTATTGTTTCGAGGCAATGCCGAGGCCGTTATCCGCAGGAAACTCATTCGCTCCGGCTACCTGAAGGGCATCATTGGGCTGCCCGCCAACCTCTTCTACGGCACGGGCATCCCTGCCTGTATTCTTGTATTGGACAAGGAGAATGCTCCGGCGCGAAAGGGTGTTTTCATGATCGATGCCTCCAGGGGCTTCATCAAGGACGGCAACAAGAACCGTCTGCGCGAGCAGGACATCCACAAGATCGTAGACACTTTCACCCGCCTGGATGAAGGCGATCAGCGCTACGGGCGAATGGTTCGCTTTGATGAAATTTCCGGCCCGAAGAACGGCTATAACCTCAACCTGCCGCGCTATATCGACGGCAGCGATCCCGAGGACCTGCAGGACATCGACGGCCATCTGCGCGGGGGTATCCCCGAGCATGATCTCGATGCCTTGGCCGACTATTGGCAGGTGCTACCTGGCGTGCGAGCCGCCCTGTTTGAATCGGCGGGCCGCCCCGGCTATGCTCGCCTCAAGCTGCCGCTGTCCGAGGTCAAGCTCGCCATTCTCGGCCACGCTGAATTCACCGCCTTTAATCAAGCGGCGACACGGCGCTTTGCCGATTGGCGCACTGCCATCACACCGCAACTCACTGGCTTCGACAAGGACAGCCACCCCAAAGCGCTGATTGAGACCATCGCCGAGGCGCTGCTCGCCACCTTCAAAGAGGTCAGACTGCTCGATGCCTACGACATCTACCAGCACCTGATGGACTATTGGGCCGAGACCCTGCAGGACGACGCCTACCTGATCGCTTTCGATGGTTGGGTGGCCAGGCCGACCCGCATCGTCGAAACCGACAAGAAGGGCAAGAGCAAGGACAAGGGCTGGGCCTGCGACCTGATTCCCAAGCCGCTCATTGTTGCCCGCTACTTTGCGAAGGAGCAGGCTACAATTGAGGCGAAACAGGCCGAACTTGAAGCGGCAAACGCCAGCCTCGCCGAACTGGAAGAGGAACACAACGACGAAGAGGGCTGCCTCGGCGCGCTCGACAAGATCGCTAGGGCCGAGGTCAATGCCCGCCTGAAAGAAATCAAGGCCGACAAGGACGCGAAGGATGAGATGGAGGTACTCAAGCGTTGGCTGGAAGTCGCCGAGAACGCAACGGCCTTGAAGCGCGCCTTGAAAGAGCAAGAGGCCGCGCTCGACATGCTCGCCTATGAAAAATACGCGACGCTCACCGGGGCCGAGATCAAGACTCTGGTGGTGGATGACAAGTGGATCTTGCGTCTATCGACCGTCGTTCAAGGCGAGCTTGACCGCGTCTCGCAGACGCTGACCGGTCGCGTTCGACAATTGGCTGAACGTTATGCAATCCCATTGCCTCAGCTTTCAGACAAGGTGGTTGACTTGTCGAAGCGGGTCGATAAGCACCTCAAAAGCATGGGGGTCGTATGGAACTGAAGCCGGGATACAAACAGACTGAAGTGGGTGTAATACCGAAAGATTGGACGATTGAGACTGCTGACAGCATCGTCGATCCCACCGCGCCAATCTGTTACGGAGTTGTTCAAGTCGGCCGAAATGTCAGAAATGGGGTGCCCGTTGTCGCAATCAAGTATGTCAAGGAAATCGACCGGGGCCCACTACATCGTACTTTAGCCGAATTGGAAAGGCCATACGCGCGAAGCAGGGTCAAATCTGGTGATGTTCTTATCTCGGTCAAAGGTACGATAGGTCGGGTTGGAGTAGTGCCTGAAGGATTTCAGGGAAATATTAGTAGAGAGCTGGCGAGATTGCGTCTCGAAAAGGGTTACTGGGCGGAGTACGTGGCACATCAGCTTGAAAATAACCGCACACAAGAACGAATACTTCGAAGCGTAGTTGGAACCACTAGGTTAGAGTTTTCAATAGCAACACTGCGTAAATTTGAGCTTGCATTCCCTCCAACAAAAACAGAACAGCGCGCCATCGCCACCGCCTTGAGTGATGTGGACACCTTGCTGGACGGTCTTGAGCGGCTCATCGCCAAGAAGCGCGACATCAAACAGGCTGTCATGCAGCAGCTCCTCACCGGCGAAACCCGCCTGCCGGGATACGGGCGCGCGGGCACGGGAGTGAAGACAGGTTACAAGCGGACTGAAGTCGGGGAAATCCCTGCGGATTGGAGTCTCGATTATATTGAGAACATTGCGAACATTACGACTGGAAGCAAGAATACACAAGATCGCGTCGATGACGGTCAGTATCCATTTTTTGTGCGTTCCCAGGTCGTCGAACATATCAATAGCTATTCGTTTGAGGGAGAGGAAGTGATGACGTCCTGAGATTGTTTGGGAACTTGCAATGTGTTTCACTATGTCATCGGGAAATTTGATATCCATCAGCTTGTTTATCAAATTTCGAACTTCTCTGATCGTGTAAATGGT
>JAJFIN010000141.1 GCA_021774955.1 Alphaproteobacteria bacterium
TCGCGCATGGTTTCAGGCATGCGGACAACGATGTCGAAACGACGATCCCCTTCAAATACCTGCCCAACCACCTGACCGCCGACAGAGGCTGAGATGACATCCTGAACATCGCTGATGCTCATGCCATAACGTGCCAAGGCCTCGCGATCGGGAACGATCGACAACAGCGGCAATCCGGTCGCTTGCTCCATACGGACATCGGCGGCGCCCGATACTGAGCCGACGGCAGTTTCGATCGATTGACCGAGCTCCAGAAGCACATCGAGATCGTCGCCAAAAACCTTTACGGCTAAATCGCTCCGGACCCCCGCAATCAGTTCATTAAACCGCATCTCAATCGGCTGGGTAAACTCGTATTTGTTTCCCGGGATTGCCAACATCGCCTGCTCAATCTCTGCGACAAGCTGTTGTTTGGGCTTTCGCCTATTGGGCCAGTCTTTGCGGTCTTTCATAATGATGAAAGTATCGGCAACATTTGGCGGCATTGGATCGGTGGCGATATCGGCCGTCCCTAATTTGGAAACCACGCGATCAACCTCGGGAAAGTCCCGGAGCTTGGCCTCCAAAACCGTCTGCATGTCCACCGCCTGAGATAAGCTGGTGCCGGGAATGCGCAAGGCGTGCATGGCGATATCGCCCTCATCCAGTTGCGGGATAAACTCAGTACCCAAACGTGTCGCGGCCAATCCAGTCAAAGTGACAAGAACGGCCGCACCTGAAACGACCGCTACGCGCCAGGTCAAAACAGTATCCAACAAGGGTCCATAAAGTTTTTTGGCGCCGGTAATCACCCGAGAATCTTTCTCAGATATCTTACCGCCTAGGAAGATCGCTGTTGCCGCAGGCACGAAGGTGACCGACAGAACCAGTGCCGACAGCAATGCGGTGACGACGGTAAACGCCATCGGATGGAACATTTTGCCTTCAACGCCCGAAAGCGCGAAGATCGGAATATAAACGACCGTGATGATTAAAACGCCGAACAGGCTCGGTTTGATCACCTCAGCGGTGGCGCTCGATGCCAGGTCAAACCGTTCATCGCGCGAAAGCAAACGACCCAGCTGTTTTTGCTGTTCGCTGAAGCGCCGTAAGCAGTTTTCAATAATGATCACCGCGCCATCGACAATCAATCCGAAATCCAGGGCGCCCAGGCTCATCAGATTACCGGAGACGCGGTTCTGCACCATCCCGGTGATGGTCATCAACATCGCCAGCGGGATAACCGAGGCCGTGATCAGTGCCGCGCGAAAATTTCCCAGAAGAAGAAACAGAACAACGATGACCAGCAAAGCCCCCTCAACGAGATTCTTCGCGACGGTTTCGATGGTTTTTTCAACCAGCGTGGTGCGGTCATAGACCGGTTGGACGATAACGCCGGCCGGAAGACTGTCGTTTATGATTTCAAGCCGATCCGCCACAGCCTTTGAGACGGTCCGGCTGTTTTCGCCGATCAACATGAAAACGGTACCAAGGACGACCTCTTCACCGTTTTCTGTCGCCGCGCCGGTCCGCAGTTCCTCGCCTAACAAGACGTCGGCAACATCGCCGATGCGCACCGAGACGCCGTGCCTTTGGGTGATGATGATCCCGCGTAAATCTTCCAATGTTTCTGCTTGGCCCGGAACACGGACCAAATATTGCTCGCCCGAACGTTCGATGTAACCAGCGCCGGTATTGGCATTGTTGCGTTCAAGCGCCTCGATAATGTCGGAAAGGCTGAGCTGGTAGGCCTCAAGGCGGTGCGGCCACGGCGTCACATGAAACTGTTTTTGATAGCCGCCAATCGTATTGACCTCGGTCACACCTGGAACGGTGACGAGCTGCGGCTTGACGACCCAATCGTGCATCGTGCGCAGGTCTGTCGGTGTCCAGGCGCTGCCATCGTCTTTGCGGCCGTCAGGCGTGGCTTCAACCGTGTACATGAAGATTTCGCCGAGCCCGGTGGCGATCGGTCCCATTTCGGGTTCAATGCCAGAAGGTAATTGACCGCGTACTGACTGAAGGCGCTCGGCAACCAGCTGACGAGCCAGATAAATGTCCGACCCGTCTTTAAAAACGACGGTCACCTGGCTCAAACCATAGCGTGATATCGAGCGCGTGTAGTCGAGATTGGGCAGACCGGAAATCGCCGTTTCAACCGGAAAGGTAATCCGTTGCTCGGCTTCCAACGGCGAATAGCCGGGGGCTTCGGTGTTGATCTGAACCTGGACATTGGTAATGTCCGGCACCGCATCAATGGCAAGCTTGTTGAAGTTATAGACGCCAAGCCCGGCACTACTTAAGGCCACCACCAGCACCAGCCAGCGATGTCTTATGGCAAAGTTTATCATCTGCTCAAGCATTTTATATTCCTAATGGTCGTGCGACGCGCCGGATTTTTCGATATCGGCTTTGATAAGAAAACTGTTTCTGGTGACATATTCCTGACCCGGATTAATACCGCCAAGGACTTCGGTCCATTGTGACGTCTGGCGGCCAAGGTCCAGCATCCGCACTTCGTAGGTCTCACCAACCTTGGCAAAGACAACCGTGAAATCGCGAAAGCGTTGCAGCGCCTCAGAGCGCACCGCCAGCGGTACTTCTTGTTTGTTGACAACAATGTCGCCACGCACGGTCATGCCGGGCATCCACGCTTTGTCCGGATTGCTCAACAGCGCGCGAGCAATTACCGTTTGCGTTTCAGGTTCTTTGGTCGGCAGGAAGGCTTCGATTTGCGTGGTGGCCGTCAGCCGATCATCAACCGAGGTGATGCTGACAGATTGGCCGATTGCGACGCGGTGGAGATCCTTGGGAAAGACATGGAAATTAACCTGCAACCGGGTGAGATCGCCAATGACGAACAACACCCCCTTGTCGGCAACATCGCCGACATTGGTATTGCGCTCAAGCACCACACCATCGATGGGTGAGACCAGATCATAGGCACGCAAGCTATCGTTGCTCTCAATGCGTGCCAGCCGTTCTCCTGCTTGGACGCTGTCACCAATGGTTTTATCGACCGCCAGCACCTGCCCTGGATAACGCGCGCGCAACAGGGCTTGAGCCCCCGGGGCAAGCTCGACCCGGCCAAGCACGTCGAGCGTCTCTTCAAGCACGATGGGTCCAACCGGTTCCACTTCGATGCCCGACTCATGGGCGATCTCTGTACTGATGGTCGTCCGGCCTTCATAGGACGCATAAGACCAATTGTGGCTTTTGCCTTGAGTGCGGGCTGAAACCCGCACATCGAAGGAGTGGGGTTCGACCACCGTGCCATCGCCGGTCAGATAAGTGCCTGTCGGCGCAAAGGCAAATGGGTCGACCGTGCCGTCGAGACGTTCCAGTTCAATCGATAGATCAACCTCGGAAGCATCAACGGGTTGACCATCGCGGTAGGGAAAGACCCGGAATTGCGGCGGCACACCGGCTTCAAAAATGGTGATCTCAACGGCAAAATCCCCATCTTCAAGCAAGCGCCCGCGATTGGGTCCACGCTTATAGTCGGCCTCGGCATGTTCATCGCCATGCTCAGGTTGGCTGCCCGGCCCATCGCAGCCAGTAAGGACGGCGACCGCAAAAACCGTCAATAACTTAAACATCTGGGTGACTTTGTTGGTTCTCTTCATCAGAAATTCTCCTCACCGGAAAGCGGTTCATCGAACCGGGCGATCAGGCGGTCAAGATTGGCATTGGCGATATGAAAACGTTTCAGTGCTGAGATCTCGCGGGCTTGAAAACCGTGAAGGGCTTGTTGCGCTTCGAGAACTTCAAGATAGGTGAACGCCCCTTGGCTATAGCCCGCCCGGGTTTCGTTAAGCGCGTTTTGTGCTTTAGGTATGATGTTGTCGCGGAACATTTGAACATCGGCATAGGCCGCCTGCCGCGTTCCCATATTGGTCTCAAGCGCCCGGTCAAACTGCATCCGGATGTCACGGGCGAGCCATTCGCTGCGCCGGCGTTCAGCCGACGCCCGTTCAATATTTCCACGATTGGTATTGAAAAAGGCGATGGGCATGGAGACCGAAACAATCGCGGCGACATCGTCCGACTGCTGAAATTGTCTGACACCCAGATTGATCGTGGGGTCTTGTTTGGCATTGGCGCGCTCAAGCGCCCATGCCGCCGAAGCTCTATCTTCCGCCGCTTCGGCAAGTTTGATGTCCGGCGTATTGTCCAACCTGTCGCGCAAGGTCGCTTCATCTAACAATGTGACCTCAAAAAACCGATTCCGATCAATCTCGAAATCGTCTTCCGCCGTGCCCCAAAGAGAAGACAAGCGGCGCTTGGCCAGGGTCAAAGCATACTGCGCCTGGTCCAGATCGGCTTTCGCTTCAAGGGCACGCGCCGCGACCCGGTCACGGGCGGCGGCGGAATCGCGAGCACTTTCAACGCGCTTGCGCACGGCCACATCGAGCGTCCGGGCGGTTTCCGCGCGCTTTTCGGCGTTCTTCAAGACCGCACCTGCGGCCATCGCCTCGATATAAGCTTGGTGTGCGGAATAGACGACATCGCGATGGGTAATGGCGGCGGACAATTGCGCCATGTCGCGCTCGGCTTCGGCCACACCAATGCGGGCCTGGCGTTTGCCGCCGCGTTCTAATTGCTGACCGACACCTAAGGTCAGTTCGGCGCGATCAAGGGCGTTAAAGGCACCTGATCCGCCCAGGTTTTCCGCTTCCATCGTCAGCACTGGGTTGGGTCGCACGCGGGCTTGCAACACAGAGCCGTGAGACGCGCGCAGGCTTTCCTCGCTGGCGCGGATGGCCGGCGCCGCTTCGACAATGCGGGCAATGGCGTCCTCTAATGTCACGACAGGAGGGGAACCAACATCACTTTGCGCAGAGGCTTGTTGTACCAAGCCACAGATTAACGCGGCAGCGCAGGCCGCAAACAGGGTTTTCATTTTAAGTCTCTCAGGTAACAAGAATAGGTGCCGGGCCGCGCGAGGGAACCTCGCGCCGCATGAGCGGGTGATTCTAGCGAGACTTAAGACAATGGAGGAGGAACAGGCGGCGAGTGAGAAAGCCCCTGGTGCCGGTCGCGCGCCGGCGTGAAGGACGCGCTGTCATGCGCCAGGCGCACAGAAGCCGAATAGGCCAGGGCAAAGGTAATGTTATGATGGTCATGGAACGATTGGTGCAATCCCCCGAGGCCGTGATCGTCACCGTCCTCAGGTTGGGGAGGGGCACTATCTGAGTTGCTATGATGAACGTCACCCACATCAATGCCAGGCACCGCATGCGAATCCCGGCCATCCAAGATGGCCGCGTGGGCAAACTGGATGAATAGGAAAGAGGACAGGG
>JAJFIN010000142.1 GCA_021774955.1 Alphaproteobacteria bacterium
TAACATATTATTCCGCACGCCAGAAAGATTCCGGCCGTCGCTGCGATTTGGAAGCAGGAATGGCCAAGTTACTTGGCGCCCGTGTCGCCTGGGCTGCTGCAGATAATGCATTGCAAATACATGGCGGTAATGGGTTTGCCCTCGAATATCCGATCAGTCGCGTCCTTTGTGATGCACGCATATTGAATATTTTCGAGGGAGCTGCTGAAATTCAAGCCAATGTCATCGCGCGGCGTCTGCTAGAAGATGGCAGAAATTAAAATCGAAAGTAAATGGAATGACCGAGCTCGCAAATTGGATGACGCTTATAGCCGTTGGTGTCGTCTTTATTGTTTTGTGTTTTGGAATCGCCTCTCTATTCAGAGGAGAGGAGGATCGCTCGACTTCTAACAAACTAATGCGCCTTCGTGTTGTGTCTCAGTTCGTAGCAATTATCGTTATCCTCGTCGCTTACTTTATCAAAACACAGTACAACTGAACGAGCTAATACCATGGTCGTCCTCAACAAGATTTACACTAAAACTGGTGACGAAGGTACAACGGCTTTGGTAACCGGGGAGCGCGTCAAGAAATGTGATCTACGCATTGCCGCTTACGGAACCATCGACGAAACGAATGCGGCAATTGGCTTGGCCCGTCTTCACACAAAGGATGAACTCGATGATATGCTGGCGCGCATTCAAAACGATTGTTTTGATTTAGGTTCTGATCTTGCTACACCGCATGCGGAAGATTTGAAATTCGAGCCTCTTCGCATCGTTCAATCACAAGTCGACCGCCTTGAACAAGAGATTGATATACTCAACGCGAATTTGGAGCCATTGAACTCATTTGTCCTGCCTGGCGGAACACCTGCCAGTGCCCACTTACATCAAGCACGCACCATATCGCGGCGCGCGGAACGACTAATGGTCGAACTTTCACTCACCGAAAAAAATGCCGTTTCCGACGCTAGCCTCAAATTTGTAAATCGTTTGTCCGATTTTCTTTTTGTCGCTTCGCGTTTTTCAAACGACATGGGCAAAAGCGATGTGTTGTGGATTCCCGCGGCAAATCGCTAATCAATCTACCAGCTCAACCCACGCTCATACTACTTTCGTCCCAAAAAGCGCGCAGGCTTGCTATTTTACCATGATCATCAAGGGTCATGATTTCATGGACAAGAAGAGACGGCCGCGAGCCATCCTCCATTATCAAATTCATCGTGAAAACAAACAGAGCCTCTTTGCCACAACAAATAAGCCTTTCAAGATTAGGCTCAAACTTGATTCCCAAATCCAAGTGGCTCTGAAAGAACGCACGCAAGGCATCATGGCCAATCATCGCAGGTGTGCCTACAGGATCTTCAAATGAAGCCGTGTCAGCAAACAACGTGAGCCTTCCCTCAAGGTCTCCCGTTCTGTACGAGGCGAGATAAGCCTCTACAGCTTTTCGGAAGCGATCCGCTTCAGTCTTTTTTGCGTCAATTGACTGTTCACTTGTCATTGTCACTTGTGACCTCCTTACCGAACGATAAACAACACAAATTGGTCCTGTGCTTGATTTTCACTTGTAAGCTCATTACCCATGTTTTTAACGTTGATATACTCTATGGTAAAACACTTCAAAACCCATAGTTCAAACGGAGGATGAGATGACCAAAGGACGTGCGATCGGGTTGGCGCTGGCATTCATTCCAACGTTATCGGGTTGTTTCGAAAGCAATACTGAAATAGCAGATACAATCTATCTCGGTAGAAATATCATCACCATGGATGATGCAAATCCCATTGCAAGAGCCGTTGCCGTTAAAGACGGAATTATTCTATCCGTCGGTTCTCGCGAAAAGGTACTGCAAAGCAAGGGTCCAGACACCCAATATATAAGCCTGGATGATCACGCTTTGCTGCCAGGTTTCATCGACGCCCACGGCCACGTTACTATTCAAGCTCAAAGCAACAGCATGCTGAATGTTGCCCCACAGCCAGTGGGTCCTGTCGATTCGATAGACTCCTTGAAATCCGTCCTCACGGAATACGCTGAATCAAACGATCTAAAGCCCGGTGAATGGATAATCGCGAACGGCTATGACGACGCTTTGTTAGCAGAACACCGCCATCCAAGCAGAAGAGATCTCGATGCAGCCGTACCCGACAATCCAGTTGTTTTATTGCATGTTTCTCTTCACATGGCCGTCTGTAACTCGGCAGCACTAGATATACTAGACATCAATCATCAAACGCCATCGCCGGCCGGTGGTGAGATCGAACGTTTCTCCGATTCACGCGAACCCACTGGATTGCTGAAAGAGGCGGCAATGATGGCCATATTCTCCAAGATGCCAACGTCGACCATGGCCGAATCTCAGAAACAATTAGTGGATACCTTGAGCTATTATGCCCAGAGCGGAATTACCACGGTTCAAGAAGGCGCGATGTCACCTGATGGCCTCGCTTTACTGCAAACCGTGGCAGAGAGTAAAAAATTGGTGATCGATGTTGTCGGTTATCCACATTTTCGATCTTTCTCCGAAGATGCGTTAATGTCGCTCAACTATGGAAACTATGAAAACAACTTCAAAATAGGGGGTATAAAGATTGTTTTAGACGGCTCGCCGCAAGGGAAAACAGCCTATCTAACTATGCCCTATTTATATCCGCCGGAAGACAAACCAGATGATTATCTAGGATATCCGCAAGTCGACCAAGATAAACTGACTGATCGCATGACAAGATATTACGCAGCAAACATACCGGTTCTTGCTCACGCCAATGGTGATGCGGCAGCTGACCAACTTATTGACGCCGTTGAGATAGCCAATACCGCACATCCTGGTGACCACCGGACAGTAATGATCCATGCGCAGACTGTACGCGAAGACCAACTAGACGAAATGAACACCCTCGGGATTGTCCCTTCTTACTTTTCTGCACATACTTTTTATTGGGGAGATTGGCATCGCGATTCGGTATTCGGCCTTATTCGCGCGAGCCGCATTAGCCCGACCGCCTCAACAGTCTCCCGCAACATGCCCTTC
>JAJFIN010000143.1 GCA_021774955.1 Alphaproteobacteria bacterium
CGAGGAGCGCTTGCGCGACGCGGCAATCCACAAGGCAGCACTCGGAATTTAGCACACTGGATTGCCACGCCGCCCGTTGGGCGGCTCGCAATGACGGTGCGAGGATCAGTCTCGCCGACCACTCTCCTCGTCGTCCTCACGAAAGTGGGGACCCAGTAAACGTTGAGCTATCGGGTTTATTTGCAAATTCTGTTTTACTAAACACCCGGACCCGCTTCCCTTCCCAATCACCCGAAGGGCTACCATGATTGGGAAGGGAAGCGGCCCCTTTAATCCATCGTCACGCCGGACAAGCGAACGCAAGTGAGTGCGATCCGGTGTCCATTCCCGTGGCCTGTCCACTTGCTCAGGCGTGCCTTCGAAAATATGAGGTAACTTGTGGAATGGATACCGGATCGTGGCTCACGCTTGTCCGGCATGACAGTAGAGAGCCAGGCGATATTCCGTATACGTTACATCCTATCCTATCCTATCCTATCCTATCCCATCTTCGCTTCGCCCGACTTGATCGGGCGTCCAATGGCCTGGCTGACTGGGGTCACGTTACTTACTGTCCGTGTACGTTTCCACATCCTCAGCACTTAGGTGATCAGCGAGTGGATCCCGGACAAATACTAGCGTATTTTCCGGGAAATAGCAGCGGTGCTGGCGGAACCTATTCCCGTCGCATCGGATCGTGGCTCATGCTTGTCCGGCATGACGGCGTTGGGTTAGCCGTTCATGACTTCTTTCACCTTAGCCGCAAGTTGCTTGAGGCTAAACGGCTTGGGCAAAAAGACAAAGTCCTCGGGCCGGTCCAAATCGTTTTTAAACGCATCTTCGGTATAGCCTGAAATGAAGATCACCTTGATGTCGGGATATTGCTCACGGACTTTTTTAGCCATAGTCGGCCCATCCATATTGGGCATGATGACATCGGTCACCAACACATCAATTTCACCGTTAAGTTCCGCAACCACATCAAGCGCGAGCTCGCCATTGGCCGCTTCATGCACGCGGTATCCCCGTGAGGTTAAAGCCCGCGTGGCAAAGGCACGCACCGCATCTTCATCTTCCACCAGCAAGACTGTGCCAACACCGGTGAGGTCGCCTAAATCGGTGTTCTCATCGGCGCGTTGTTTTTTGGCTTCTTCATCGCTATGGCGCGGCAGGTAAATTCGGAACGTCGTTCCCTCGCCCAAATCACTTTCCGGAAAGATGAACCCGCCGGTCTGCTTGATAATGCCGTAAACGGTTGAAAGACCGAGTCCCGTTCCCTCGCCGACACCTTTGGTGGTAAAGAACGGCTCAAAGATCTTGCCCAAATCTTCCTTGGCCATGCCACAACCGGTATCGCCGATCTCCAAACAAACGTATTCGGCCGGGCGCATCAATGTATGCCCAAGTTTTTGAGATTCTTCCGAGCTCACATTATAGGTACGGATCGTCAGTGTACCGCCATCTTTCATGGCGTCACGGGCATTCACGGCCAGGTTAACAATGACCTGCTCAAGCTGTCCCTGGTCGACCTTCACATAGCCTTGGTCGCGCTGGTGCTTAGTGACAAGTTTGATCTTCTCGCCCAACAGACGATCCAACAGCGTTGCCGTTTCCGCAATGGCGTCGGTCAACAGCAACACATTCGGTACGAGGGTTTGCTTACGTGAGAATGCCAATAATTGCCGAACCAAATTGGCCGCCCGATTAGCGTTCTGTCTAATGTGATTGATATCGGCAAAGGAGGGATCGCCCACCTTGTGATGGGTCAACAGCAAATCGCAATAGCCGATAATGGCGGTCAAAACATTGTTGAAATCATGGGCAACACCACCGGCAAGTTGCCCCACAGCTTGCATTTTTTGCGACTGGGCAAATTGCAGCTCAAGCAATTTTTGATCGGTTGTTTCTATCAGGAATAAAATAACGGAAGGCTGGCCATCAGAGGGTTCCAATATGCGGTTGACATATAATTGCCCTGCCCGGTTTGCATCTCCCGCAAGACGCACTTCAATAGGGGGGATAACCTCATCTGACGACAATGCTTGCTCGATCTGGTGGGCGACATCCTCCCGGTCGTCTTTATCGACCGAACGGGAGAAAGGATCGCCGGGCAAAATATCCGCTCTGGTAATAGCCGCAAAGGCTGCATTGGCGCGCCGAAGCTTTCCATCCTGTGAAACAACGGCAATGCCAATCGGAGCGGCATCAAAAAAGTCTGGCAGCACATCAGCTGAAAGCTTTGAATCACCCTCACTTTTTTTGCCGGCCGGACCACCCGCATCAGGACTTTCAGGAGTGGTTTCCTCTTTCAATGGCTCATTTTCAGAAAACAGGATAACGCGCGTATTTTGTTCTTCACCATCCGCTGGTGCGCCGCTTCTCAATGAGACTAATGTCGGCTCACCGGATTTCTTTCGAAGTTCTAACGTAACAGACTTGTCTGAATCCAATTGCGCGAAGACTTGGTCCGTTTGACCTTCCGGCATCAAAAGGTCGTCAAAAGTCATTCCGCCCTTTTCAAGCTCACGCTCTTCATAGTCGAGAAAAGTACTGGCAAATTTGTTGGTCAACTGAATGTGACCCGTCGCGCTCAAAGCCAAGAGGCCGCAAGGCGCCAGGTCAAGGACATTGCTGGAAAGCGCACCCTTGGCATTTTCAACTTCACTGACCGCCCGGCTATCGGTGACATCGCTTACTTCCCATACAAAGTATGTCGCCCGCCGATCAATGGGGCGCACCGTAAAGCGCAACCACCGGCTGCCCATATTACGATCTCTGAGGACATCAAGCGCTGATCCGGAAATGTAGGCCTCTTCGCTATAACGCCCGCCCCCCAGCGCCGCTCTTTGCAGACGGTAGAGAACTGAGAGCACCCGGTCTTCTCCGGCAAAGATCTGCTCAAGTGTTACTGGCGCGCGCTCGCTGACATTGAAGAAGCCTGGATACGACCGGTTCATAAACACGCCATTGCCTTCGCGCCCGGTTACCAGTCTTGGTTCAGGGGCCTCGTCCAAAACGGCATACGCCAATTGTCGCGCTTGAAGCGGGTCATTGTCGGCAAATCCACGTTTCATTTGTGGCGAAAGAATGCCTGCTGCTAGGCCACATAATATAAACAGGGCACCCAGGAACACGCCCATGAGCAATGTCAGGCCAATAAATCCAGCCGCCTCTGGCGCCAGAACAACGGTAACAGCACCCAGGATTGTTACCGCAAACCCAACCCACATGACTTTTCGGCTAGCGAACCAAGACGGGCTCAAGCGCTCATTCAAAAAATCGCGCCATGGATGGGCAACTTGATCAGTTGCCCGGTCACGGAGTGTATCGTCTATGATCTGAGAGGGATCGAGCGTAATCAGCTCATTGCTACCCTGCGACTCATTCACACTGGCAGCGGTTACGTCACGTCTTTGCGCAGTAATCGTACAATCCTCCTGGTCAAGCCACCAGTCGCTCTATCAGCGGCGGCCTTCAGTCACTCTAATACCCCACCAGGGATCAAGCCGACTTACGGCTCATTCTCATAACAAACCCTATCACTTCGGCAACAGCTTTGTAATGCTCCGAAGGAATTTCATCCTCTAAATCTACCGATGCATGCAGGGCGCGGGCAAGAGGTGGGTTTTCGATGATCGGAACATCGTGTTCTTCTGCGGTTTCCCGGATTTTAAGGGCTATT
>JAJFIN010000144.1 GCA_021774955.1 Alphaproteobacteria bacterium
ATTATGGTTGCGGGGTTTGACCGTTACTATCAAATCGCTCCCTGTTTTAGAGATGAAGATGCGCGTGCAGATCGTTCCGCTGGTGAGTTTTATCAACTCGACGTTGAACTATCTTTCGCCACTCAAGATGATGTCCTTGAAGCCATTGGGAATGTCACACACGCAGTGTTCGATGAGTTTTCACAGGAACATTCTGTCTCCGATAATCCGTTCCCACGCATTTCTTTTGCAGACTCTATGTTGAAATATGGAACGGATAAACCAGATCTGCGAAACCCAATTGAAATTGTCGATGTCACGGAAGAGTTCGCCGATGTGAGTGTAACGTTCAAGGCTTTCCAGGGGCAGATTGCCAAAGGTGGGGTAGTGCGAGCTATTCCGGGTCCGGGAGCTGCAAGCCAGCCGCGTTCCTTCTTTGATAAATTGAATGATTGGGCGCGCAAAGATCTTGGTGCGCCTGGGCTGGGCTACGTAATTTTTGAAGACCAAGGGAATGGCCTCACAGGAAAAGGCCCAATCGCAAAATTTATCCCTGACGATGTGTTAGTCAGAATGGCTGGAAAAGCTGGTTGTAGGCCGGGAGATGCTTTATTTTTCTCATGCGACAAACCTGCCACAGCAGCAAACCTAGCCGGGCTTGCGCGAACAAGAATTGGCGAGACTCTAGATCTGCTGGAAAAAGACACCTTTAAATTTTGCTGGATTGTAGATTACCCAATCTATGAGTTCGACGAACTAACCCGCAAAGTTGAATTCTCCCACAATCCCTTCTCTATGCCAAACGGGGGGCTAGAAGCTCTGAATAATGAGGATCCATTGGAAATTTTGGGTCAGCAATATGACCTGGTTTGCAACGGCTATGAACTCGGATCTGGTGCTATTCGAAACCATGAGCCCGATACCATGATTCGCGCGTTTGAGATTGCTGGGTATTCTCGCGAAGAAGTGGAAACGCAATTTTCAGGAATGCTTGAAGCTTTCCGATTTGGCGCGCCGCCTCATGGTGGGTTTGCGATTGGGATTGACCGCGTTGTCATGTTGCTTGCTCACCAAGCAAATATTCGCGAGGTCACAATGTTCCCCATGAATCAACAAGCGGAAG
The DNA here is from genome assembly GCA_021774955.1 of Alphaproteobacteria bacterium. Taxonomy (GTDB): domain Bacteria; phylum Pseudomonadota; class Alphaproteobacteria; order M2410; family M2410; genus JAJFIN01. Next base: position 1,103 of record JAJFIN010000144.1, read on the forward strand.
ATTTACTCATGGGAGCACCCGCAGACATCCCGGTAGAGAATTTGCGCGAAGCACACATCCGCGTGCAGATGCCACCAGAAAGTAAAAGCTCGTAACCTATTCAGCAGATTAGGAACATCCACTTGTGCTGCCACAGGTATCGCACTTGAGGCAGGTGCCGTTACGCACCAACGTGAAGTTTCCGCAGGAATGACACGGATCACCTTCATAGCCTTTTAACCGCGCCTCTCGGACCCGCTCTTTTGCAGTAACGCATGACTCGCCCCCCTGAGATGGTTGTTGTGGTGCAGCAGGTTCTTCCAAGATGATCGCATCAGTTCCAGCCACACCGCCATGGGATGCAGCAAAGGCTTTTTGTTCTGTTGATTGAGTCTCTTCAGCCAAAAGGACTTCGGCATCATCTTCAGCGGGTGTTTTGAATGCAATCACATTTGTTGGTTCATGACCCCGTCTGAATCCCTTCGAAACAAATCTGCCAACTAGTTGGTTCATCGATTCAGCAGGGCTTTCGCCTTCCTCCGGCCCATCTGCATCACCGTGCCCGAGCGCTTCGAATGGGTTTTCCGTGACGTCGACATGGGCGAGATCTGTGCGGTCCAAATAAGATATAGCGAGTTCTCTAAATACATAATCGAGAATGGATGTCGCATTCTTAATCGCATCATTACCTTGCACGAGGCCTGCGGGTTCAAATCGGGTGAAGGTGAATGCGTCAACATACTCTTCAAGCGGTACTCCGTATTGGAGACCGATTGAGATGGCGATGGCGAAATTGTTCATAAGCGACCGGAAAGCTGCGCCTTCCTTGTGCATATCGATAAAAATTTCACCGAGCTGACCATCATCGTATTCACCGGTATGAAGGTAGACTTTGTGGCCTCCTACTGAAGCCTTTTGTATGTATCCCTTTCGTCTATGCGGAAGTCTTTGACGCTCTACTTCACGTTCAATAATTTTCTCAATGATGCGTTCAGTGACAACTTGCGTTTGCTGTGTTTTGGGTTGATCTACAAAATCTTCTTCAAATACGTCATCTTCATCATCAATCAATTGTGCGTTTAGCGGTTGCGAGAGCTTTGATCCATCCCGGTAAAGAGCATTAGCTTTTAAACCAAGACGCCACGAAAGCATGTAAGCATTCATGCAGTCTTCCACACTAGCCGAATTATTCATATTAATGGTTTTAGAGATGGCCCCGGAAATGAACGGTTGCACTGCAGCCATCATTCGAATGTGACTTTCTGTTGACAGCGACCGCTTGCCGATGCGTCCGCAAGGATTGGCGCAGTCAAATATCGGGAGGTGTTCTTCTTTTAGATGCGGAGCGCCTTCGAGTGTCATGGCGCCACAAACATAGATATTTGCCGCTTCAACTTCTTCTGCAGTAAAACCTAATGCCTCCAGCATGTCATAGTCATAATCACTCACGGGTTCTTTTTGCAGTTTTAGAATATGATCGCAGAATTCCTCGCCTAGATTCCATTTGTTGAATACGAAACGAATATCAAAAGCGCTTGCAAGTGCGTTTTCAACCTTTTCAATCTCAACATCTGTAAAACCTTCTTCTCTCAATGCGACATGATTTAATGTGGGACTGCCCTCAAGCGTACCATGACCCACAGCATACTCAGATATGTCTTGTATTTCGCTTTCGCTGTAGCCGAGGGTTTTAAGGGCAAGTGCAGCGGTTTGGTTGATAATTTTGAAGTAACCACCCCCGGCGAGTTTCTTGAACTTAACCAAGGCAAAATCCGGTTCAATGCCTGTAGTGTCACAGTCCATCACAAGACCGATTGTACCTGTAGGTGCAACGACACTCACCTGAGCGTTGCGAAAACCATGGGCTTCGCCGAGATCCAACGCGCGATCCCATGCGGCTTGAGCTTCTTTGACCAGGAGCGGCACTGGACACAAATGCTTGTTGAGCGGCACTGGGGTCGTCTCTAGATTCTCGTACGCACCAAGTGCCTCATCGCCAGTTTCCTGAACACCAAAGGCTGCCCGTCGGTGATTGCGCATAACCCGCAACATATCTTCTCTGTTCGCGGCAAATTCGGAGAATGCCCCGCTTTCTCGAGCGATCTCGGCGGAAGTTGCATAGGCTTCACCAGTCATGAGCGCCGCAAAGGAACCTGCCAAGGTGCGGCCTTCGGTGCTGTCATAGGGAATCCCCTCCGCCATTAAAAACCCGCCGATATTGGCGAAGCCCAACCCCAACGTGCGGTATTCATAAGATCGTGTGGCAATTTCTGCGGAAGGAAACTGCGCCATCAATACGGATATTTCGAGCGCAAGCGTCCACAGTCGTGTCGCATGTTTGAAACCTTCAATATCAACGCTACCGTCTTCTTTGCGGAAGGCCATCAAATTGAGGGATGCCAGATTGCATGCCGTGTTATCGAGGAACATGTATTCTGAGCACGGGTTAGAGGCGTCAATGTCGCCCCCCTTCGGGCAGGTATGCCAGTCATTGATTGTGGTGTGGAATTGCAAACCCGGGTCCGCGCACTGCCAAGCCGCTTCACCGATCTGCTTCCAAAGTTCGCGAGCGTTTAAAGATTTTGCGATTGACCCGTCTGTACGATTTGTCAGGTGCCACATTTCATCCCGTTCGACAGCGCGAAGAAACTCATCTTTTACACGAACCGAATTGTTAGAGTTCTGGCCTGAAACAGTAAGGTAAGCCTCTGAGTCCCAGTCGGTATCATATGTTTGGAATTCAATAGACTTATAACCCTGACGAGCAAATTGGATAACGCGCTGAACGGAATTCTCAGAAACCATTGCCTGTTTGGCATCGCGTATGGCACGTTTGAGCGCAGGGTTTTCTTTCGGGTTGAAGCATTTATCTCCGTCTGCTGAGCAATTAACGCAGGCTTTAAGAACAGCACCTAAATGTTTTTCAATAGTTTTGGAACCGGTAACGAGGGCGGAAACCTTTTGCTCCTCAATGACTTTCCATTGGATAAATTGTTCAATGTCCGGATGGTCGACGTCAACGACGACCATCTTTGCAGCTCGGCGTGTGGTGCCTCCGGATTTTATGGCTCCCGCTGCCCGGTCGCCGATTTTCAGAAAGCTCATCAAACCGGAAGATTGACCCCCGCCCGACAGCGCTTCCTTTTCTCCACGTAAGCTAGAAAAGTTTGTGCCAGTTCCCGAGCCGTATTTGAAAAGGCGAGCTTCGCGCACCCATAGATCCATGATCCCGCCTTCATTGACGAGATCATCTTCAATACCTTGAATAAAACAGGCATGTGGCTGTGGTTGCCGGTAGGCACTGTCAGACTTAATCAGCTCGCCGGTGTCATGGGCGACATAATAATGTCCTTGGGCCGGACCATCTATGCCATAAGCCCAATGAAGGCCGGTGTTGAACCATTGCGGGCTATTGGGGGCGGCTTTTTGGGTTGCGAGCATGAACCGCATTTCGTCAAAAAATGCCGAAGCGTCAGCCTCGCTGTCGAAATACCCGCCTTTCCAACCCCAATAGGTCCAGGTACCAGCCATCCGGTCAAACACTTGCTTAGCGCTCGTTTCAGGCCCGAATTGTTTCTCTATGGGCAGAGAAGCAAGCTCAGCCTCGTTAGGTCGGCTTGTTTGTAGGAACTCAGGGACATCATCTTCTGCAATCTTCTCAGTAACGGCAGGCACATTGGCCTTTCTGAAATATTTTTGCGCGAGAATGTCAGTTGCAACCTGACTCCATGTGGCCGGAACTTCGACATGATCAGATTGAAACACCGCCGATCCATCCGGGTTCCGAATTTCACTATTGGCATTGCGAAATTGAATGTCTGAGTAAGGAGATTGGCCCGCTTGTGTGAACCGACGATCAATCCGCATTGAGTGTCCTTTTTTGTTAACGCTCGTACCGTCTAAACGGAAATAGAGAACTGAGCTTCGCGGCGTGAAAGGCTGCTAAAGCATTGAATTTATTATGAAAAATGACGTATTCTGGGTAATCAGCTGATTGCAACCATCCCTGCCACCGTCAGCTATACCTCATTTAGTAGTCACATATTCACGAGACACAAAGTGTAGAAAACGAGGTGGTTTTACGCAATAGATTTTGTGTGGTTTATCCAAAAAAACACAATATACGGATTCTTTGATTGACCGTGCCCAAACAACGCATGGTAGCAATTTTAAGGCAGGTTTATCCGGTTTTAACCTGAAAGAGATAGTTATTAAGCTGAGAACGCTTGTGCCAGATATATTGTTGAAGGGCCGTTAATGGGTCAGGATCTTAATTTGAGTTCTGACGATCCCGATATTCTGGTTGTCGATGACAACCAGAATATTAGATCCTTTATGACCACAATTTTGAAGGCTTTAGGTTATTGCAATATTCAGACGGCCGTCGATGGTTCGGATGCCTTTGTCAAACTGCAGGAAAACCTGCCGGATTTACTGATCACTGACCTCGAAATGAAGCCTGTGAACGGCTATGACCTGGTTAAAAGGATCAGACACAAAGATTCTCCAGTTGATTCTACCATTCCGATTATCGTTCTCACCGGATTCGGAAATGCTGACGCGATCAAGAAAGCCCTGAAAGTCGGCGCAAATCAATTTCTGGTAAAACCGGTCGATCCAGAGCGTCTCAAACAAGGTATTTTAAAGATTTTGTCGCAAAAACCGTCCTATGAATTGGTAGGGGATAGGTATGTTGCGAAACAAACATCGAACAACAAGGCGCCAGCATCGGTACCAGCGTCCGAGCCGCCCAAGAAGCCGGAACAAGAGGTGTGGGCGCTTGATTGAGCAGGCTTGCCATTTTGCGGCCATCATCAGCCAATAATCTGCCTGTGACGCATGCTATGTGGATCAAAAGTAGTTCAGAAGTTTTATTGCGTGTGTCATGGGGAACACGCTAAATATCCAGGGCATATCAGCACGAATCGAACACGGAAGCTGTATTGATGAAGGGTATTCTAAAAACACTGTTTACATGGTGGCATCATGCGACATTGGGCACCCATTGGTTTACGCTTCGAAAGGGGCAACGTGTTGGTCAAGACGATTTTGGTAATGTTTACTATCGCAGCAAGAAAACGACCAAATTGGGCACGCCAGAGCAGCGATGGGTGATTTTCAATGGGACTGTGGAAGC
>JAJFIN010000145.1 GCA_021774955.1 Alphaproteobacteria bacterium
CTGGCTGTCAAAACCGGAAAGAACCAAAATAAACCGGCCCAGTGTGAAAGCAGGCGAAGGTTCTACGACTGGCTCGCACAAACAATCAAAATAGATGGCATTGTAAATATTAAACGGGACACGGGCTTTGACAGCCACACATTCCATAGTGGCGGGATACGGCTGCACTACAATACCACCACCGGGCCAATCAAGGGGTTAAAGGAAGGGGTTTTGCTGGAAGCCGGATTTGATGATGTAACACCAAACTTTCCAAAAGACATCAGTTCTTGGGCTTATGATTATGCGGCGGATAAAATTGCTATCCATGACAATCGCGCCAAAGCGGTTAACTGTTATGATCCCGGCTATACATTGGTCGAAAAACTACAAACCATCTCGACCAAGTTTCGCAAGCAACAGGAGACAGACACCTTTCCGGCAAACTTCATGCGCCATTATTATGATGTCTATTGTCTCCTGCAAGACCCAAGTGTTCAAACGTTTGTGGGAACCGACGCTTACTATACCCACAAAGAAAGACGGTTTCGTTCAGGCGATGAACGTAACATTAGCAAGAATGAGGCCTTTCTCCTGAACGACCCGGGCACCCGCGAACAATACGAAAAGGCCTATCTCCGAACGGGCTCGCTTTACTACAAGACTCAGCCGCCCTTCAGCGACATAATAAACCTTGTGACGAAACATATTGCGACGCTCTGAGCCTACTTGATAACAGTCCCTGATACGGTAAGAGACCAAAGGCCTGGAGTTTTATTCGGCGCGCCTATTCCACACCAGATAGGCGCCACCATCTCCCTCAAACAATGCCGCGCGAATGGGTTCTACAAAGCTCGGATCATCGAGCTGGACGCTGAGATAGTCTCGCGGGTCGTCGCCTTTGGTTTTCGCCTTCCAAGCAGCGCCCAATTCCGCTTGACCAGCACAGGTCCGGTAATCCGGAGAGCCTTCTTTGGTTTTGCTTTCATTGATCACAATCTTGGTTATGACATTGATCGTGAGGGTACGGATGGTTCCGATGTAGCCGTCGTCGGTTGGTGTAAAATTGCCGATGATGCTCATGTGCTGTTCCTCTCTTTTGTTAGGGTGGTCGCCGACGCGACACAAGCTTTCTTAAGCGATTTCGAAGATCTGGTGAAGGACGGGAAGCGCGGTCGCATTACTCTTAAGGGCTATGACACTCACATCCGATTGCATTTTTTGCCATTTGATATTGCACGCCTCAAGATATCCAGGCTCAGTGGGCCTGATTGCGTAGGGTTCGCACGTGAACTAGAATCAAAACGTAGCGACGATCTTGCGCAGCGTGTTTTCTCAACATTCCGGATGGTGATCGACTATGCATGGGGCCAAGGCTGGATCGGCTGCAACCCAGCACGCGCGATCACTGTTCGTAAAGCACCTGACTGGAACGCGGACAAGGAGCAACTTGAAATACCTCCGCTCACGGACCTGAAGAAAATTCTAAAAACAATTAAAACGTTTGACCGCTCAGGGCGGAAGCGTTTATCAGCATATTGCTTTTTCAGGCATTGAGGATCAGCGAACTGAGAGCGCTCGGAAAGCAGCATGTCATCCTCAAAGGGCCGTCACCGGAACTCCGCATTCGGCGAAAGGCCGACCGTTGGAGCAAGCTCGAACGCGTTAAGACGAAAAGCAGCGTTCGAAACGTACCGCTTGGCCCGCACGCTGTTCAGGCTTTGCGCAAATGGATGCTTGCCTGTCCTCCAAGTGAGGAAGGACTCCTCTTTGCCAACGGCGCCGGTAATATCGAGAGCTATGCCAACTATTACAATCGACTCTGGATTCCAATTCTGATCGCAGCCGATATCATTCACGAAGGCGAGACGCCGCCATTTGGAATGCACAGCCTCCGCCACGCTGGAATATCTCTCTGGATAAAGAATGGCTCGACACCAAAGCAGGTACAAACCTGGGCAGGTCATGCCAGTATCCAAACGACTTGGGATATCTATGGTCACCTCTGGCGCGAATTCCAGGACGAGCAAACCGCCGCCAAAGCCGCCGAGCAAGCACTTCTTTCCTAAGCTCCCTCAGCCTAATTTTAAACATGATATGTCGTCCATGGCGACGGAACAAAATGCGTACAAATGGCACTTCGCATGTCAAATGCATGTCAAACGGAGAATCTGGAGCTCATGGGAAACGTTGAAAAACAAGGGTTTTTCATGGCATGCTAAGGGAATTACTTTTTCGATATTTGACCCAATAAACCCCCCGGTCATTCAACCGGAGGTTTTGCATCGACCTAGCTCGATCATTCCTGCTAAGTCCTTGATTTTGGTAGCGAAGGGCGGACTTGAACCGCCGACACCCGGATTATGATTCCGGTGCTCTAACCAACTGAGCTACTTCGCCAGGTTGTATTCTTTGTCTCCTTGAGCTGAGGATTATGATTCCGCTGCTCTAACCAGCTGAGCTACCCCGCCATCAAGTTCCAGGTCAGACGACCTGTCACGGGCACACGGATAAGGCAAATGACCTCATCACCAAGCGCTGTGCCTTATATCGCCGGTGCTCCAGCCAATCAAGATCGAAATGGAGATCCGGTCCGATTGGATTGATACTCACATATCCCCTTGAGGGGACCATGAATTACCCGCCCGATCGATCCAACCCCCACCTAACACACGGCTGGCAGTGTCCTCGTCCGAATAGAACACGCATGCTTGACCGGGTGACACGCCCGCTTCTGCTGAAGCAAAGGTCACTTTCACCACACCATCGACCAGGCGAAGATCCGCCGCGACCGGAGCATGGGTAGATCGAACTTTGACCAAACATGGCAAACTCCGCTCTGATAAATTCTCAATGGGTTCGTCACCCAACCAATTCACCTCACGTAGCTCAATGGTCTCGGTCAAAAGCGCTTCGCGAGGGCCGACGGTAACTTCTCGTGTTTCAGCATTGAGAGCTGTGACGAAAAGTGGGTCACCAACCGCAACGCCAAGCCCTCGTCTCTGCCCAACAGTAAAATTCACAATCCCGTCATGGGTGCCCAGGATACGGCCATCCATGTGAATGATGTTTCCGGGTTCAGCAGCATCTGGGCGCAATTTTGCGATTACATCTGTGTACCGGCCTTGCGGCACAAAACAGATATCTTGAGAATCAGGTTTTTCCGCAACTCCCAAGCCAAACTGCGATGCAAGAGCGCGCGTTCTATCCTTGTGCAAACCACCCAGTGGGAAGCGTAGAAATTCCAATTGCTCTTGTGTGGTTGAGAACAGAAAGTAGCTTTGATCTCGAACTGGATCAATCGCCCTGTGTAGCTCAGCGCCGTCCCCGCCCAACATACGCTGCACATAATGGCCAGTTGCAAGGCAGTCAGCTCCAAGATCTTTTGCTGTTTCTAACAAGTCGCGAAATTTCACGCGTTCGTTGCAGCGAATGCATGGAATTGGCGTTTCGCCTTTCAAATAACTGTCAGCGAACTCTTCCATGACTTCTTGGCGAAATCGCGATTCATAATCAAGCACGTAATGAGGAATACCGATCGCCTCAGATACCCGGCGGGCATCCTGAATGTCTTGGCCAGCACAGCACGCACCCACTTTTTGAATTGCAACGCCATGGTCATAAAGTTGAAGTGTAATGCCAATTACATCATAACC
>JAJFIN010000146.1 GCA_021774955.1 Alphaproteobacteria bacterium
AAGGTCATTTATCTCGATGAACCGGTTGGGGCTTTTGTTCCCATGTCGACGGCAATGACGATTGTTATCGGTGCATCCGGCCTTTTCAATCTCCTCTTCATGGTTTTTGCGTCCATTCCGCTTGGCTGGATACAAACGGCTGCCAGTGCGTTATTCTAGCTGAAGTTTATTCAGAAAGCGGATGAGGGCAGGGCATGGGATCTCAAGAACTCACAGTCTCCTTGCCCGAAGGCTTTGCATTTCTGGGCCTTGATGAAACCGGGTCAACCAGCGATCACGCTCGCGCTATTGCTGAAAACTGGTTCGCCACCCACGAAGATGCCCTTTGGATTTGGACCAACAACCAAACCAAAGGCCGCGGTCGCCGTGGCAGGACATGGATTTCAAGCGCTGGAAATTTGACCGCGACTCTTTTGATGTCGCCAAAATGTACGGCCTCCAAAGCCGCCGAACTTTCGTTTGTCAGCGCTCTTGCAGTTGCAGATCTATTGGGTGAATTCGCTAATTATGACCAGATCAAACTTAAATGGCCTAACGACGTTCTTCTCACGGATAAAAAGATTGCCGGTATTTTGTTAGAAAGCGCTGGGACTTCCACCAATCCTGTAGATTGGGTGTCAATTGGGGTAGGGGTGAACTTGGTCACCCATCCAGCCGACACGCCCTATTTGGCAACCAGCCTCAAGGATTACTACGCCGACCAGAACGACGAGCGCCTGCCGCCGCACCCAATACTCGCCTTAGAAGTTCTGGCCAATCGGTTCGACACCTGGCTTTCCATATGGCGAGATTCAGGCTTCTCCGCCATCAAAGACAGCTGGCTCGACCGGGCCAAAGGCCTCGGTGAACCGATAGTTGTTAATTTGAGTGACAAAAAATGCCATGGTGTGTTTGTCGGACTTGATCAAACAGGCGCATTGATCCTTGATACACCCGATGGTAACAGGCAAACAATATCTGCAGGCGAAGTTCACTTTGGTCCCCCTGCCTGAGCGACGAGAAAGACAGATCAATGTTACTTGCAATTGACGCAGGAAACACAAATACGGTTTTTGCCGTCCACGATGGCAAAGACCTTCGTGGTCAGTGGCGCATGTCGACCAACGGTGTGCGCACAGCCGATGAATATTTCGTTTGGCTCAATCAGCTGGTGCGCCATGACGGTGTTGAATTAGCAGACATCGACGCCACGATTATTTCAACAGTTGTCCCACAGACACTTTTTAATCTGCAACGCTTGAGCCGCAAATACTTCCACAACGAACCCCTTGTTGTGGGCGCAGCCAATGTCAATCTCGGATTTGATGTGCGCATTGCCCAACCCAGCAGCGTAGGAGCTGACCGTCTCGTCAATTGCATCGGTGCGCACTTGGCCTATAAAGGCCCGGTCATTGTTGTTGATTTTGGCACCGCAACAAATTTTGATATCGTGGCTGCAGATGGAGCCTATGAGGGGGGCATCATTTCGCCGGGCATCAACCTTTCTCTGGAAGCATTGCACCAAGCTGCGGCCAAACTCCCGCGTATCGCCGTTGAACGCCCCCAACAAGTTATTGGCAATGATACGGTTTCTGCCATGCAGTCAGGGATATTCTGGGGCTATGTTGCGCTGATCGAAGGCCTTGTCACGCGCATCAAAGCCGAGCGGGATGAGGAAATGACCGTCGTCGCCACCGGTGGCTTGGCAAGCCTTTTTCGTCAGGCAACACAAACCATTCAACATGTCGACCATGATTTAACAATCCGCGGCCTTGTTGAATTAAACCGGCGCAACACGTCGTAGGAAAATTCGGGCATTCAGTGAAATCCAAAAAACAAGATGAACTAGTCTTCCTACCCCTTGGTGGGTGCGGTGAGATTGGAATGAACCTCAATGCCTTTGGCTACGGTCCACCTACGAATAGAAAATGGGTGATCGTTGATGTTGGCGTAACTTTTGGCGATGAGACCACGCCGGGTGTTGATCTCATCATGGCGGACCCAACTTATCTCGCCGATCAGAAGGAAAACATCCTCGCCATTGTCATGACCCATGGCCATGAAGACCACATCGGTGCTATCGGGCATTTGTGGCCGATGTTTCAATGTGACGTCTACGCCACTCCATTTACCGCCTCGTTGATGATCCCCAAATTGGCCGAAACCGGATTAGAAGACCAGGTGCCCCTGACAATTGTTGAGCTAGGGTCGACCATCGATCTCGCTCCGTTCAGTATTGAACTCGTAACGCTGACCCATTCCATATTGGAACCGAACGCGCTCGTCCTCAGAACGCCCCTTGGAACAATCTTTCATACCGGCGATTGGAAACTCGATCCAACACCGTTGATTGGTGACACCACCGATGTCGAAACGATTTCAAAACTCGGCGATGAAAATGTCCTGGCTATGATTTGCGATTCAACCAATGTTTTCAATCCCGGACATTCTGGGTCTGAATCTGATGTTCGCAATAACCTCATCAAGTTGATAAAGACCCTCGACGGCAGGGTGGCAGTCACCACATTCGCATCCAATGTAGCCCGCCTCGAAACAATCATTACTGCCGCTCAAGAAAATGACCGACATGTTGTTCTAGTTGGTCGGTCGATGCATCGCATCACAACGTCGGCAAAAGACAATGGTTATCTTTTATCGAGCCAACCTTTCATACCGGTGGAAGAAGCAGGATATTTACCGCGAGAGAAAGTTCTATATTTGTGCACAGGCTCCCAAGGTGAGGTTCGAGCCGCTCTCGGACGCGTGGCCGATGATG
>JAJFIN010000147.1 GCA_021774955.1 Alphaproteobacteria bacterium
TGAGGAGCGCCACGACCAGCCCGAGGCTGACCAACACCGCCGCCTGATACGACCCCGACTGATCGCGCATATAAGCAAAGAGCAGCGGCCCGACGGCGCTGCCAAAGACCACCAGCGCGGCATTAAAGCCCGAGATCTCGCCCAGGCTGGCGCGGCCGAAAAACCGGATAAACGCGATATTGCTATTCATCGCCCACAGACCCCCACCGCCGCCCATGCCAACGACCAACATCCAATAGCCCAGCATCTGATCGAGAATGAGCAGCCCAAGCGCGCCCATCATAAAGAACATCAGCATGGCAATGAGGAAAGGTTTAAGCGGGCGCTTGTCCGACAGAGTGCTCGCCGTCAGATTGACGCTGACCGAGACCACCGCCTGGGGCAGAAAATAGGCAAAGGCTTCGGTCGCTGTGCGGCCCATCTCCTCAAAGATCGACACCACATGGAAGGTCACCGCCGTGCCGAACATGCCATGCAGCGAAAGCCCACCGGCATAGATCCAAAACACCGGACTGCGGCGTGCATCGTGGATGGTTTTATCCTCAGCAATGGTCGGCTGGCTGTGTTCGCCTTCCGTATGCGGAACGCCGTCAGGCACGGTGCCGCATTGCTCTGGGTTATCGCGCAAAAAGATGAGCGCCAGCCCGGCAAAACCGAGCCCCGTCACCAGCGCCATCGCCCATAAGGCCCCGCGCCAACCAAAGGCCAAGATCATCGCCGCAATCACCAGGGGCGCCAGCGAGAAACTGAACGACACAAAGACCCCGCGCAGGCCGACGATGAAGCCACGGCGTTTATCAAACCACACCAGCAACACATTGCGCGACGCCGACGTCAACACGCCCTGGCCGGTCAACCGCACGCCGAAATAACCGATCAGGATCAGCGGAAACGAGATCCAAACAAGCGCCAGCCCCAGCGGCCCGGCAATCGCCAGCGCTAAGCGGTCAACCACGCTGATATATAAAATCACCAGCGCCAAAATAACGCTCGCCCCAACGATCATCGTGCGCGCCCCGACCCGGTCATAAATGCGCCCGGCCCGCGTCAGCAACAGCGCAGACATCAGCGTGCCAAAGAAATAAGCAATCGCCAGCTGTGTACGCGTCAGCCCCAGGGCCTCGATGAAAGTGTCGGTAAACACCGCCATGCCCATGGTCTGGCCCGGCACACTCATGACAATGCCCAGCGTCGACAGGGCCCAAATGACCCAGCCATAAAAGAACGGCACGCGCTTGATGTTAAACGGCCAATCCGGCCGCACGATGAGTGAGCGGGTTTTCAAGAGGTTCCCTGAGGTGAGTTAAAGTGGGCAAGAGTGGGATTTCATACACGGGTTTGCCGTGTGTCGGCAACCCGCCCCATTTATAAAGAACGTTACCCTGAGGAGCAGGCGCGAGCCTGCGTCTCGAAGGGTGGCTGAGCGGAATGAGTCCGTTGCCCATGGTTCGAGACACACCCTTGCGGGTGCCCTCACCATGACGTCTTTATTTGTGGCAACGGAAAACGGCTGCGCCAAAAACCACATCATGCAGCTCGGCGCATTCGCGCACAATCGTCAGCGAAAACAACTAACCCCCCCTCACAATCCGCCCAGTCAACAGCAACCACGCCGCCGCCATCCCCCACGCCGCCAACAGCGTGTCGACCACGGCCATCTCGCGCAAGCCAAATTCCTCCGGATACGCCCCAATGGACAGGAGCGAGGTCGACCCGGCGAGCACCGCCACACCAACAAAGACATGGCCGGAGATAAACACCACCACCGGCGTCAGCCCGGCAAAGGCACCGGCCAGGCCCGCCGTCTTCGGAATGTCGCGCCGATGCAAAAAGGCAATCGACCACAACAAGATCGCGATACTCGCAGCAATGGCATAAAGAATGAGCGCACTCGGCAACGGCGTGAAGCCGCCCACCAGCACGGCCACCACGCGCCCCATCACCGCCATCGAGAACGCCACCAGCCCCGCCCGCACCAGCGGCTTTTCGGTGCCCATCTCATCGCCAAAGGCCCAGATGCCAAATGACAAAATCCCTAAGACAAACAGGATCAACGGCCCCATGGACGGCGCACCCCAGGTTAAAAATGCCAGTATCGGCGCACTCAGCCCCATCGCAATCGCGGCAATCTTGCCATTAAAACTCGCGCCTGTTTGTTCGCTCATGTTCGTCCTGCCTTTTGTTTTACAACACCTTCACTCTGGCCATTTAAACGCAAATCTGCATACCTATCCGTCGCAAACTTTGCCAAACCAGACAGTGAGGAGCGATTGTCCATTGGTTGAAAACCCGCCCCACAGAAGCGTGCAGTCAGCGCGGCGCATCGCCCGCACACGCTTGGCCATCGTTCAGGCCTTCCGCGATATGGTTTTTAACCGGCGCTATAACGACATTCGCGTCGGCGATATCGTTCACCAAGCCGACATTGGCCGCTCGACTTTCTATATGCACTTCTCTGGCAAAGCCGATGTCTTAATCGCGGCGATGGACGGCGTGCTGTCCGGTCTGGCGTCCTGCGCGGCGCGTGAGGCAAACAATGAACGCATCGGTGAAGTCTTGGAACACATCTGGACCAATAGAGGCCGCAGGCGGAACATCCTCGCCGGGCGCACCGGGCAAATGTTTGAACAAGCCTTGGCACATAAGTTTGAACAAGTAATCGCCGACGAGAACAAGACGTGCGATGAAAGCGCGTTTCTCGTGCCCGCCCCCTTCGTCGCCAACCAACTCGCCGCCTCGACCCTGTCGCTGTTGCAAACCTGGCTCACCGGCATCGCACCGGCCACCAGCCAAGCGCTCAGCACCACCCTCCGCCGCACGTCGCGCGCGATTGTTGAGGCGGCGTTGGAAGAATGATCGGCCCTGGTTCGAGACGGCGCTAGCGGGATGCCCACCCATCGAGACACCTGCTGCGCAGGTTCCTCAGGGTGACGTTTTCTTTTACGAGACGTCATGGTGAGGAGGGCCGTCAGGCCCGTCTCGAACCATGGGCGGGATGCTCTACCACCTTCACCCCTCCCGCAAGACCTCCAAAAACGCCTCGGCAAAATCACGCAGTTTCGCTTGGCCAACGCCGCCGACTTCAGCAAATTCCTCGACCGTCTGTGGATTGCGCTGGGTCATATCAAGCAAGGTCTTATCGGGAAAGATAACGTAAGCCGGCACGCCGCGCGCCTGCGCCAGAGACAATCGCAGGCTTTTCAAGCCGGCCAACCGGTCGAACTGATCAGGTGTCAGCTCTGCGGCTTCCGAGTTGATCTTGGTACTGACCGTCTCGGCCCGGCCCATCGTATCCTGGCGATAGTGAAACGGGATCTCCTGGCGCAACAGTTGCCGCCCCTTGTCGGTGATGCTCAAACCATTGTAGGCTTTAACGTCTTGAAACAGAAAACCATTCGAGATCATTTGTCGGATCAGCGATTGCCATTCCTTAATCTTGCGCATCTTACCAATGGCAAACGTCGGCAGCTGATCGTGGCCCGCCGCGATCACTTTGTCAGTCGCCTTACCGCGCAACACATCGACAATATGCGCCGCCCCATAACGCTGGCCCGTACGATAGATCGCCGACAGGATCTTTTGACCATCGACCGAGCCATCAACCAAAGGCGCGGTATCAAGACAGGCATCGCAATTGCCGCACGGCTCGATCTCCTCACCGAAATAAGACAGCAAGGTCTGACGGCGGCAGCACGGCGCCTCGCAATAAGTGATCAGCGCATCGAGGCGTTTGTGCTCACGCGCTTTGCGCGCCTCATCACTGTCTTCTTCTTCAATGAATTGCCGGCGCATGCGAATGTCGCCCGGCCCATAGAGCATATAGGCTTGGGCCGCCAACCCATCGCGTCCCGCCCGGCCGATCTCCTGATAATAAGCCTCCATGCTCGCCGGCAGATCGACATGGGCGACAAAACGCACATCGGCTTTATCGATGCCCATGCCAAAAGCGATGGTCGCCACGGTCACCACTTTCTGTTCGCTCATGAAGGTGTTTTGGTGATGCGCCCGTTCGCCTGCTTCCATGCCCGCGTGATAAGGCAGCGCATGGATGCCGTGCTCATTCAGAAGCGTCGCCATCGCTTCGGTTTTCTTACGCGACAAGCAATAGACGATACCGCTTTCGCCGTCATGGCGTTTTAGGAACGACAGAAGCTGGCCCTTCCAGTTCTGCTTGACTTCAGCGGCCAATTGAATGTTCGGCCGGTCAAATCCGTGTACGAATATATCGGCGTCATTATCGAACAATTGCGCCGCGATATCCGCGCGCGTCTGTTCATCGGCCGTCGCCGTCAGCGCGACAATCGGCACTTGCGGGAAGATCTTGGTGAGATGCGTCAGCGCCTGATAGTCAGGCCGAAACGCCGGACCCCATTGCGACAGGCAATGCGCCTCATCGATGGCAATCAAACTGACCTTGCATTGGCGTAACGCGTCGAGCATCCATTCCGTCATCAACCGTTCAGGCGACACATAGAGAAGCTTGGTTTCCCCGGCCCGCACCCGCGCCCACACCGCCGCATTGGTGTCAGCATCTTGCGCCGAGTTGATGGTATCGGTGGCAATCCCGGCCAGCCGCAAGGCCGCGACCTGGTCCTGCATCAGCGCGACCAGCGGCGAGACGACCAGCGTCAAACCATCGAGCACCAAGGCCGGCACCTGAAAACATAGAGACTTGCCCGCACCCGTCGGCATCACCGCCAGGACATGACGCCCCGCGAGCAGGCTGTCGATAATGACTTCCTGACCAGCGCGGAAGGCCTCAAACCCAAACGTGTCGTTCAGGATCTGGTGTTTTGTTGGGGATGACGCGCTCAGAGCAAACCTCATAAAGAAACCGCCTCACATGGGCATGGCGGCTTTTGTCACGGGATGACGGGGTGATTCTCACCATCATAGCGCAATCATTTCGGCTTGTGGCCTATCTTCTCTCGGTCAGCGCGATATACTTGGGGAAAACAACAACGCGGCACGCACCATCGGGAGAATAAAATGGCCTTAGACGACAACGCAACCGAAACCCGCACCTCGTTTCACGCCATGAGCGAAGGCACTCTTGAAGATTGGCAAGCCATTGGCGAGGCCATGAAACCTCATGCCGACGCCCTGCCCGACCGGGTATTGAAACACCTCTCGCTACTGCAAGGCGATTATGGTGGTTACGCCGTCGACCGGCTGGAGCATTCCTTGCAAACCGCAACGCGCGCGCACTTGGATGGCAAAGACGGTGAATATGTCGTCTGTGCTTTGCTGCATGATATTGGCGATACCCTCGGGCCCCACAATCACGCCGATATCGCCGCGACCATCTTGGAACCGTTCGTCTCAGAGGAAAACCACTGGATCGTCAAACATCACGGCATCTTCCAGGGTTATTATTTCTTCCACTATATCGGCTTGGACCGAAACTTGCGCGATCAGTATAAAGACCATCCGTCTTATGGGGCCTGCGCCCAGTTTTGCCATCTCTACGACCAAAACAGCTTTGACCCAGATTACGATAGTAAGCCACTGTCGTTCTTTGAACCGATGGTCCGCGAAGTCCTCGCCCGGCCTAAGAAATCGCTCTACAAAAAATCAGCCTAGGCTTGCAAAAGGGATAACGAAAATGAGCACCGCACGCGTAAGCGAAAACACAACTCCAGTGACCGAAACCAGCGAGCAAACCATCCGAGAAGACTTGGCCGCCGCCTACCGGCTGGTGGCGCTGTTCGGCTGGGACGATCTAATCTTCACTCATCTGTCGGCCCGCATTCCAGGGCCCGAGCATCACTTTTTGCTCAATCCTTATAACCTGATGTTCGATGAGATCACCGCTTCAAGCCTGGTTAAGATCGATGTCGAGGGCAACAAGGTTGAAGAGACATCTTATGCCGTCAATCCGGCCGGCTTCACTATCCATAGTGCCGTTCATATGGCGCGTGAAGACGCTCAGTGCGTGATGCACTTGCACACAGACTACGGCCAAGCCGTCTCCGCCCAAAAGGCAGGCCTGTTACCATTAACCCAAACCGCCATGATCATCGCCGGCCAAGTCGCCTATCACGACTATGAAGGCATCGCCACCAATCTCGAAGAGCGCGACCGGCTGGTCGCAGACTTGGGCGACAAATGCGCGATGATTTTACGCAATCACGGCACGCTGGCCGTCGGCGCAACGGTCGGCGAAGCGTTCACCAATCTCTATTTCTTAGAGCGCGCCTGCAAAGCGCAAGTGCTCGCCCAGGCTGGCGGTGTCGAATTAAATGACGCACCGGCGGGCGTTGCCGAGCGCACCGGCGCCCAGGCCATGAGCGGCTTCGACAAGGTCTCCAACAACCTGGTCTGGCCCGCCCTGCGCCGCAAGCTCGACCGCATAGATCCGTCGTATAAGGAATAGCTGGGCAGCCTTTACATCAATGTAGCGCAAACAAAAAACCGAGAGTGGGGAGCAGGCACCATGACCATTGATAGTGATTTCGATCCAGACGGCACCAGATTACCGATCAAGATAGAAACAACATCGAACGGCGAATACATCCCGCAGCCACTGTCGAAAGCCGAACAACACGGCAAGAAGCTCGCCTATGAGCGTGTCGAGAAGCTGACCAGGCGTTTGGGGCACGGCCGCCGCGCCTTCCTCACCTCAAGCATGGGTGCCGCCGCGACCTTACTCGCGCTCAATGAAGCCAATGCGCTTGCCGGCATCAAAGGCGGTTCGTTCGACATCGCCAAAGACGCCGGGGAAGATTTCCAACTCGCACAAGCAAGCCTTGAGGGCGATGAGTTCATCTTCGACGACCAAACCCATTGCGTTGACCCCTCGGGAAAATGGCGCAAGGGCATGACCGGCATCAAATGGACGCTCGCGTTGCAGCTCGTGTTTAAAGAGCAATCCAAAGAATGCGGCTGGTTTAACTTCGAATGTTTCTCCGCCCAGAACCTGATCAAAGAAGTTTACTTAGACAGCGACACCGACGTCGCCGTTCTATCAGCGCTTTGGGGCGGCCAGAAAACCAATCCGACACCCATCGATTACGCCGTCGAAACCCGTACCTTAATGGAAACGCTGGGCGAAAACTCTCGCGGTTTCATCCAAGGCGGTGTACTCGCCAACGAAGAAGGCGCCATCGATTTCATGGATGAACAAGCCGAGACCTATAAGGTCGATTCTTGGAAGCTCTACCCGCAATGGGGACCCAAGGGCAAAGGCTATTACATGGACGATCCGGACGTCGCCTTCCCGATTTATGAACAAGCCCGAAAGCTCGGCATCAAAACCATCTGCGCCCATCGCGGCCTGCCGCTGCCAACCTTCGATTATGAATATTCAACACCAACAGACATTGTCCGCGCCGCGCGCACTTACGAGGATCTGACCTTCGTTTGTTATCATTCGGGCTACGAGCCTGACTTTGTTGAAGGCCCCTATTCACCCGACAGCCCCGGCGGTGTCGATCGCTTCATCCGCACCTATATTGAACAGGGCTTTGAGCGCAATGAAGGCAACCTCTATGCCGAGCTTGGCGGGCTGTGGCACGAAGTCATGACCAAGCCAGACGAGGCCGCACATGTCATGGGCAAGCTATTGAAATATGTCGGTGAAGAGCGCATTTGCTGGGGCACCGATTCGATTTGGTATGGCAGTCCGCAAGACCAGATCCAGGCCTTCCGCACCTTTCAAATCTCCGAAGAGTTCCAGGAAAAATACGGATATCCCGCCCTCACACGACACGCCAAAGAACGCATCTTCGGGCTCAATTCAGCGGAGATTTATGGCCTCGATGTGGCACAAGTCCGCCGTACCGAGATCATCGATCCGGCCGGTCGCACCCGCACCGAATATCAAACCTGCCCCAATCCAAGCTTTCAAACCTACGGCCCCCAAACACGCCGCGACTTCTTCGCTCGGCTGAATGCAACGGGTGGTCGGCCGGGGTGACATCTGCTCTCATCGCATGTCGTCAGTTCCACTCTGAATGCAGCAAGGCATAGGAAAACTCGCTCCCCCAAGCTCCTTTAAAGAAAATGCTATCAACAAAGTGGGCTTCCTTTCTAAATCCAACTTTTTCAAGCAGCCGACGTGACGCCTCATTGCGCGCATCGGTCATGGCAATAACCCGATGTTTGTTTAAATCCTTGAACAGGAAATTAAGCAGCAGCATGAGCGCTTCCGCCGCGATGCCCTTTCTTTGAAATTCTGGCGCCATGGTAAACCCAACTTCCACTTGATCTTTATCAATAAAATGAACCGCCAAATCTCCCATCAATTGGTTTGAGCCGGTCGATGCAATAGCCAACTGAAACCAATGGCCTTCCGTTCCAAACGGCACAGCATTCATTTTATCGTACAGGGCCTGGGCATCCTCAAGCGTATAGTCAGACCAGCTTTGAAACTCAGCATTTGACGGATCTGCCCGATACTCTGCAAAGCTGGAAAGATCGTCTTGCACGAATTTCCGGATGATCAATCTTTCAGATCTGGCAATCTCTTCCATGTTATTTCCAGTTCGACCGGTATAGAATGCAAAGGCTTTTGTTCATCGCACTAATCACCCATAGCCATCAAGGGTCACGATGATCAGAACCCCGTATCAAACGACGCTGCTTATGAAGGACCCAGACATGTATCGCTATTTGACGCGCCACCTAAACGATGTCGGTGAAAGTTACACCCAACACTTTCGCCATGCGGCAAGCTTTGGTGGTTGGCTCGCCCTTGGCGCTGTTGTCTGTTTAACCCATTCTGTGGCGCCCTTCTTGTTTGAAAAAACCGGCAGCCGCATCGTTAACCGGCTTTATCAACGCATGGTCACCGGCCGGTCGGCGCTGACGCCTGACCACAGGAAGACCAAGGTGGCACCGGCGCCACTCGACTATGTAATCTGACGCACGATCAGATTTCTCCACAGACGAAATCTCCAAACAATCAAGCAGGAAAGTAAGATGACCTTAAATTCGTTTCTTGGCGGCGCCTTTATCATTTGCAGTCTGCTAGTTTCGCTTGGCGCATGTGCACAAGACATCAATCCGTTTGAACTGAAAGCCAAAGCCGATAGCGCTGTCGCCATGGTTCAAGAATTAGCCGCCGAGGGCCATGATGTCTCGGAGATTCTGCCTAAAATGAAACAAGTCAAAGTATTGGGCGATGCCGGCAGGTTAGAAGAAGCAGACGCGTTGCTGGACGAAATTCATACCTGGCTGGAAGCCAAAAGCAGCGGCTCAAATGATGTCGGCCTGAACAATGAGGTATTCGTCAACAACATTGAGGTCGAAATTCTTGGTTATGCTAGCGACGTAATGGAGCCGTTTATTTCACGCGACGGCAAATACATGTTTTTTAACAGCGATCATGAGCCCATAGCGGAAAAGGACATTTACTACGCAACGCGGATCGACGATTACACCTTTCAGTTCAAAGGCGCGGTCGCAAACATAAATACCAAAGCCGTAGACGGCGTACCGAGCATGGATGATGCTGGTAATTTCTATTACGTCTCAACGGATGCCTATGGGCCTAAAAACCTCGTAACCGTCTATCGCGGAAAATTCAAAGACGGGGCGGTTGGAAACATAAAACCTATCCCAGAACTGTCTCTCGGCATCCCCGGTTGGTTAAACATGGACATCGAAATCAGCGCCGACGGCCAGACATTGTATTCGACCCAGACATGGTTTGGCGATGGCGCGCCGCCGACAAAGTCATACTTCTTTTACGCAATGAAAGTCGGTAATCGGTTTGTCCCTCAGGATGACTCGCCTGAAATTTTCAAACATATCAATGAGGACAAAGTTGTTTATGCTGCGACACTCTCCCGAGATGAGTTAGAAATACTCTATACCCGCCTGGTCACAGAAGGCAGCACCCACAAAACAGAAAGCTTGCGCGCCACAAGGCCCGACAAGAACAGCCCGTTTGGTCGGCCTAGATTGATTAAAGCCATAACCGGTTTCTCAGAAGCGCCCGCCCTAACCGATGACGGAAAGTTAATCTACTATCACAAACTCACCCATAGCCCTAAAAACGTGTTCAAACTTTACGCCCTTCACCGGCGTGATCTCTAGGCCTAACAAGCGAGGGTTCGGTCGTTATGCGAATGGCGTTTGCCAGCTTCATTCCCAAATGACTGGCTGGCGGAGAGAGAGGAATTCGAACCCCATCAGATCGCATGAGCGCGATCTAAGTTTCAACAATCGAGGGTTCGACCTCCGTGCCAAAAGCTGGTGGCGAGCTTTATCCTCAATCGAAAAACTGGCGGTGGACGCAGTCCACCCCGAACCCGTCTCCGCCGATTTCCCTGCATAACAGGGAATTTACAGGGAAAAATCACAAATTTCGTCGGATTCTGCAACCCAGGGTGTTAATCACGCAGTAGTTTCAAAGACTTACAGACATTTTCCCTAAAAACTTATCAGGGAAAAATTCTGAGATAACAGGGAAGCTAATCAAAGAAACAGGGAAGCTTCCAAAGAAAGTAGGGGCACATAAATTGGGAACAGCTATCTCCTACATGTTCAAATCCGTGGTAGGGTTTGAGCCTACAACCTTCATACAAGCTCGACGAGCTACCCGACACTCCACGCCGCATTATTCCCAATCAAGTGGTCAAATGGATTGAGTGCGCCTCAAACCTGATGTTTAGAAACTCGTCCGGACAGAAATGAAAATATTTGAGTTATCTTGGAACTGACCGAAGAAACTCGATATATCTGACCCGTAAAAACCATTTGCGCCACCCTCAATTTTCCAAGAGTCAGAAACTTTATAGCCAACTCTGAGGCGGAGATAACCATCCTCGTCGCTGGGCGACCAAAAATTAAAAAGCGATAGCGTGACGTTCTGGTTCATCAGCAGTTGAGTAAGACGCAAAGTAATGAGGTGGCGGTTTTCGTCTTTGGCGGGCAAGCCAAGTGGAAGGGTGGCGAGGTAATTGTCGTATTCCGACACATGTTCGACATAATACTGAATGTTGCCGGTAAGATCAGGAATGATCTCTCTTTCAAATCCTACCAAAAAGCGCCATTCCGAGTTGGGAAGAAAGGGATCTATTGCAGCACCTTCATCGCGAGCGTCATAAAATCCGATTTCTCCGTGGGCAATGCCTCCGCCGACAGGCCCCCTAAGACTGGCTCCGTAGACATTCAGTTCCGGGAATATCGCCTTGCCAATGACCGGATCGAAGCCCATCGGGCTCTTCCAAAAACCTTTGTAAGCATAACCAGCCCACTCGAAGGACTTCACCTGCCCGCTCACACGCAAAGCACCCTCCCAATCTTCTCCATATTCATCCCGCTTGATGACATCAACCGGCGTCGGGCTCGACTTTACCCCCCCTATCATTGGATCAAAAAACGTCAGCCGACGACCATCGACGAAACGGTCAGAATCAAACCGAGGCGTATAGACCGCGTCAACAGTAAACCCTCTCCAAAAGAGTGAGGCTTTGACAGCATCAGAAGGTGCCTTGAGGTATTCGTCATCGCGCCCAACAAAAAAAGAATTCCAGTCTTTGGGAAATAGGTCATTGATAAAAATGAGATCTCCGGTACCCCAGGTGAGAATTTGCCTTCCAATCTTGAGGTCAAGTGTTTCGAAGGGGCGCAAGAGAATAGTGGCCTCACGCAAATCTATCCATCCTTCACCGTCTTCGAAATCTACCGCACGATCATTGAGAACCTGGTCAACAACAAAGTCTGTCGTCAGATTGACATCCGCCCAGTCTCCCGACCATTCAGCATCAACCTGAAGCCGCGCTTCGCCAAGTGTAGTATTTCGATAAGCCCGAAAATCAGTTACGCGGCGCCCATACCTCAGCTCATAGAATCCACCAACCTCAAGAGCATCCCATACAGAGGGCACGTCGACCTCCATATGCTCCGTTGGTTTCTCTGGTCTCCCGAGGCCGATGGGCAACGACGGTTCTTCTTTCCGATCCGGCTTTTTTTCGCTCAGTCCTTCCGGTAGACTTGGTTCTGTTGCGATAGCCTCACTGACCAGAACCAACCCGAAAGCAATACAAAAAACAGGGCGTATGAAATTTCTCATGTCAGGCCTTTATTACCCTAACGCAACAGCTTGCGAGGAGGGTTGCGCAGGTAACGCTCCGAAAAGATGTCGTCCGTCAGACCTGTTTCATAGCGCACGTTTTCGTAGGTCATAGTAGTCGCCCCCCCGAGCTTATGATCTGTCATGCGGGACGATATCACGGTCGCATAGCCGTCAATCGACTCAACACCCAAAGCCTCATAGGTGCGGTAGATATCGCCATTTTTATCCTGATATTCAATCTTCACCGGAAGAAAGGTCGTCTTGTGAATCCAGCTTCTGTATGAAGCAAATTCAGCATCGCCTTCCTCCTTTGGAGTGCTGACAAGGACATAATATGTGTCACTCTCACTTTCCAGGACATGTGAATCAAGAGCCGGATTACGGCCCGAAACATCTTCATAGAAGAAATGGGAGCCAACGAAACTTGAACGCTTATCCGATGCAGCGATGCGTTTTACAAGATCAAGAGCGGGAAGGTAGAGCCACCGGTCATCATCTTTGCCCACATGTTTCCAGACGAGGAAAGCTGTCTTATTCACATCGGCAGGCTTTGCAAAGTATACGTAGAACATTTGGTCGCCACTAGACGCACTGGTTTCCTTGTTCTTACGCAAAATAGTGAAAGCCCGCATACGCTCACGACCCTGATTATCGGTGATGGTCATCGCTACCTTGGCCCGGCCATCATTACCCTGGTAATAGGCTGCAGCATTAGCATTAGCGACGACCTCATCAACTTCAATAGCGCCAGCCGTTCCTCCAGTTAGGACTGCAAGGACAAGCACATTTGCTGTAAAGAGCAGTTTCTTAAACATGGGTGTTACTCCTGACTTATAGGCACAGATGCGCCTTGCTGGGGAAAGAGCCAGCGCTCAAGGAGCCGGACAAGGGCAGGCAGAATGACCAGCGTTGCCAGTCCAGCGAACAACAAAATGGCCGAGATGAAAATGCCAACTGTATTATAGGGAACAAGGGAGGCGGCAAGAAGCGGCAGGAAACCAACACCGAGAACAATAACATTTCGGGTGATGGCGCGCGCCGGCTCACCAAACACACCAGGTATGCTTGATTTCCAGTCGGATTGTTTCGCGCGCTGACCGCGGCTACGAGCGAGGAAGTGGATTGCATAATCGACAGCAAGTCCAAGTGAAAGCGATGAAAGCACTGCGACGGGCATGTCATAGTCTTTCCCGACCAACCCAATGAGACCATAAATAAGAGCAATCGTCACTGTTAGCGGGATCATAGCAAGCCCTCCCCACAGCGCCGAGCGGAACAGGAACATCATCAGAACTAGTACAACAACAAAGCTCGAAATGAAGGCTTTCGCCATGCCCGAAACCATCTTGTTCTGCCACACCACATTGATGTGCGTAAGGCCGAACCAGTCCACCTTAATGGCATGTGGCGGAGGGTTTTTTTCAACCCAATCAGCGACGGATGCTTCGACTGCGGTCATGTCGCGGTTATCACCGCTGGTCAACTGGATCCAGAAATTGGCCTTACGATAATCCGGGGTCACAAAATGCCAAAGATCCTGAGGGCGATGGGAGTTCTGATAGGTAAGAAGCGTCTGAGCGACAGCCCCACGAGTGTCGGGTATGCGGTAAGCCTCAGGATCGCCCTCAAAGAGTTCGCGGTGCACGGTTTTGACAATATCAATGATCGAACTTGACTTACCAACCGCCTCAAGCCCATGAAGATGCGATTGCAGGTCTTCGAGCCAGCCCAAAACTTCCGGGGATTTGAAGAGTTCATTACGTTCGGCCAAAGCCTCGAGCCAGAGAATTGCATCATCCCAAAGAATCCACTCATCACCTTCGGCTTCTTCAAGACGGCGCGAAGCTTCTTGTGATAAAGCCGCAACAAGCATTTCTGTATCGCTGCTGCTCTCTGCAAGATCCGGAACCATCTCAGCCAAATTTTGAAGAGAAATTAGTTCGTGAGCCCTCATTTCATCTGCCAGGCCAGTCGCATAATCTTCAAGACTTAAGGCATTCTCGTCACTTTCAAAAACGAGATAGGCCATATAGGTTCCAGCAAATCGGTCGTTCATGGCACGGTCAGAAATACGTATTTCATGGTCCTTAGCGAACCAGCGAACCGGATTATCATTAATCTGAATTTGTCCGATGCCATAGATAGCAAGCGCACCAAGAGCTAGTGTTCCTATGATAATAAAACGCGCGTGCGTATAGGTCATGCGGCCCAAACCCTGCAACCCTCTAGCAAGGAGTGCTCCCCGTCCCGGTTCCTCGGGGTCCATGCCAAACCCTTCCAGGCTCTCGTCCTTCATCAACATGATATAGGCGGGCACCATGGTAATAGTGAGAAGCCATGCGGTCATAACACCAAGAGCCACAAATATACCGAAAACTTGCACCGGCGGTATCGGCGTCAATGCGAGAGAGCCAAAACCCGCGAAAGTCGTCAGTGAG
>JAJFIN010000148.1 GCA_021774955.1 Alphaproteobacteria bacterium
TCAAACACCTGCCCTGTGGGTGTATGCACACAAGACCCAGAGCTTAGAAAGAAATTCACTGGCTCGGCCGATAAAGTCGTGAACCTGTTCAGCTTCATTGACGAAGAAGTGCGCGAAATTTTAGCGTCTCTCGGCATGAAATCGCTGCAAGACGTTATTGGACGCACCGATCTATTGGCACAAGTAAGTCGTGGTGCAGAACATCTAGATGATCTGGATCTAAATCCCTTGCTTGTTCAATCTGATCCCGGTGATGACGCAAGATTTTGCACATTGGAAGAACGCAATCCAGTTTCCGATACGCTCGATGCCCAGATCGTGCGCGATGCTGAGCCGATGCTGAACGATGGTGAGAAAATGCAACTCACTTATACGATCCGAAACACCCAACGGGCGATTGGCACGCGGACCTCTTCGCACATTGTTAGAAAATACGGCATGAAAACACTGAACCCCGATCACTTAACGGTTCGGTTACGCGGTTCCGCTGGACAATCCTTGGGAGCATTTGCCGTGCAAGGGTTAAAGCTCGAAGTTTTTGGGGACGCCAATGATTATGTAGGAAAGGGATTATCGGGAGGCACAATCGTTGTACGGACGATGACTTCCACACATTTGTATACTGCTAACAATGCGATCATTGGAAATACCTGTCTCTATGGAGCGATTTCCGGATATTTATTTGCTGCGGGTCAAGCCGGTGAACGATTTGCTGTCAGGAATTCCGGAGCGGAAACGGTTGTTGAAGGCGCAGGCTCCAACGGCTGCGAATACATGACCGGTGGAACGGCTGTCATTCTGGGTTCTGTGGGTGATAATTTTGGTGCCGGAATGACCGGGGGCATGGCGTTTGTCTATGACACCGATGGTTCGTTTGAATCGCATGTAAATGCCGACACCGTCATCTGGCAACGCATTGGATCGAAACACTGGGAATCAGTGCTCAAAACGCTCATTGCGCGTCATGCCGAAGAGACGGGGTCTTTCCACGCGTCCACTATTCTCAATCAATGGGATCTGGAAATCGACCGGTTCTGGCAAATTTGTCCTAAAGAAATGGTTTCGCGAATCTCCCACCCACTTTCAGATGGTGACGTGGCACAGCCTGCCGCCGAGTGAAGCCTGCTTACAGTGTGTTTCTATTAGGCGAGGGTTCAAAGATAGGGTATCACCAGGACTAAAGTCGTTTGCTCCATTTTAAATTCAACCCACCTGCCACATGTCGATTACGCTCTATCATCAACCGCTTTCACCCTTTTGCCGTAAAATACGGATTATACTCGGTGAAAAGAAATTACCGTTTGAATCGGTCATTGAAATGCCGTGGCGCCAGCGCGAGGAATTTCTAGCTCTTAATCACGGCGGCACCGTTCCTGTTTTGATTGATCAAGATGGCACAATTGTCAGTGAAAGTGCAGTCATCGCGGATTACCTTGATGAAGTTTATCCCGACAATTCCGTTTTACTGGGTGGACCTGCGCAGCGGGCTGAGATTCGCCGAATTGCTCAATGGTATGATCTGAAATTCGATGCCGAGGTCACCAAACTTGTTCTTTTCGAGAAAATTGATAAGCGGCTGATGAAGCTCGGCGAGCCTGATATGCAAACCATCAGAGCTGGAATAGCGAATTTACCATACCACATGGACTATCTGAATTATTTGTGTGAGCAACGCCATTGGCTTGCTGGTGAAGTTTTTAGCCTTGCAGACATTGCCGTAGCAGCCCATCTGTCATCAATCGATTATATTGGTGATGTGCCCTGGGTTCACTTTCCCCAGGCCAAGGAATGGTACGCGCGGGTCAAATCTAGGCCTAGTTTTCGACCGATATTAGCGGATTTCGTACCGGGCATGCCACCGCCGCGCATATACGCTGATCTCGATTTTTAGTCGACACTGCGCGATATTTCCGTTTCAATCACACCTAGGGTCTGGACCCTAGGTCTCGTGGGGAGATATCGGGGATTTTGTTGGGGGAATTCATGCGTCGATTTGCAATCTTTTTTGTCGGGTTTATCGTTGGCCTGGCCACCGCTGTTTTGGCGGGTACTTCTGGCGTTGTGGATTTTCAGAATGTGGCAACCTGGGGGCAAAGCGCACAACGCGCAGTCGTTGTTACGCTGTGGCCTGATGGGCGAAAGGCGATGCAAACATCTCTTGCCTTGAATAGCACAACCCAAATTGTGAGCGAATATCCCTCTGCTCTTGCCAGCCTCCATACTGTTTCGGAGGATGCCCAGCCGAGACGATGGGCACAGGTTATTAATAATTTGGAATCGAACGCATTCTCTGCGCCAGTCGCAACGACATCACTTACACCGCAAGCGGACGAAAATAGATCGGTGGAAATAGCGGCGCAAAGTCACGTCCCCGTAGCCGATCAATCCACCGATCATGTCGGTGGTGCGGGGCGCTCCGGAGACCAAGAAGTAGCAGAAGTAGAATTTGTTCGGGAACAGCTTCGACAGGAAAATGAAGCTCTGCGAGTAGCGATTGCCAGTGTCGATAAAGATCACCCGCAACATCACTATCTCACCACGACAGTGTTATCCAATCTGGCATTTGACGAAATTCTGGCTCTCGTTATCAGCATGGGACGTGATGAGTTTGCCGTGGAAGATTTGCTGAGCTTGCAAGAGACCCTCGATCAAAGCCGGAAGGATATTGAGGAGCGGATTTCGATGGGCCGTTCAGCGCAAAAAAACCTGACAATAATTGTTGGGCTCCTGCCGGCAACAAATGATCAAGATCGTGCGCTCAAACAGCAATCCCTTGCGATCCTGGCGACCTATGATGATTCCTTTGCCATCGAACAGCAGATAACTGAGCATATGCAGGTATTTCCCGGCGCCATTGTGAGCCTTTTAACGGGGGCTAATGAGGCCGCCTTCAATCAATGGTTTGACGGTCTTTCCGTTCTTGCCAATTTGCGTGTCGCCACTCAAGATGAGCGCGTGGCATTGGCCGACGGAATGCAAGTGAGCGCGGTGACGAATGACGACCAGGACAAACACCAACCTGGATAAATTCAAACAAGCTATTTCCGAACACGCCCTCGAAGAAGGCTTTGATGTTGTAGGCTTTACCCGCCCCAATAATATCGGGAGGGCTGGTCAGCACCTCAAAGATTTCCTGGACCGTGGTCAACATGGCACCATGGCTTGGCTCGAGGACCGGGCATCTGAGCGCGCACATCCCAACAAATTGTGGCCAGACGCGCGCAGCGTTATCGCGTTGGGTGTGAATTATGGGCCAGACATTGATCCTCTGGCTGTCCTATCCGAAAACAATCGCGCTGCAATCTCAGTTTACGCCAGCCGAAAAGATTATCATGACGTCATTAAAAAACGCTTGAAAACCGTCGCGCGATGGATACATCAATCAACCGATGCAGATGTAAAAGTGTTTATTGATACAGCACCTCTAATGGAGAAACCGCTTTCGGCGGCTGCAGGATTGGGCTGGCAAGGAAAGCACACCAATCTCGTTTCTCGTGAATTTGGTTCCTGGCTATTTTTGGGCTTCATACTGACGACACTCGAATTACCCCCTGATGAGGCGCATACAGATCGTTGTGGAGATTGCCAAAAATGTTTGGATATATGCCCGACACGCGCGTTTCCATCGCCCTATCAACTTGATGCCCGTCGCTGTATTTCATACCTAACAATTGAATATAAAGGACATATTCCTGAAGAATTTCGTGAACCCATGGGCAATCGTATCTATGGTTGCGATGATTGCTTGGCGGTGTGCCCCTGGAACAAATTCGCTCAACAAGGCAAAATGGCCGCCTTGGCTCCAAGAGATGAAATCACGGCGCCCTATCTTGCTCAATTGGCGAGATTGGATGACACTGCTTTCCGAAAATTGTTCACCGGCACACCTATCAAACGGACCGGACGAGACCGTTTCGTGCGCAATGTCATGATCGCGATTGGCAATTCAGGAAACCCGGATCTGTTGACCGAAGTCGAGCCCCGGCTATCAGATCCTTCGGCTGTGGTTCGGGCCATGGCCGTCTGGGCTTTCGGAAAATTGGCACCAATAGATGTTATCCAGAAAAAAAAGCAAAAGGCTTGTGCAGAAGAATCTGATCAAGCGGTTCTTGACGAATGGCAAGTTTTAGATCGGTAGAAGATCAATCATCATAAAGATCGATTTTCGCGAGCTGATTGCGCACATAAGACGCTTCGATACTGTCGGGAACAAGCGAGATCACTTTGTTCCAATCTTCGCGCGCGCGGGCAAAGTCCAAAACATCGCGGTGCAATTGCCCGCGTTGGGTCAACGCTTCGATATGGTTGGGGTCGATGGCCAGAGCGGTATTGAGATCTTGGGAGGCCAATCTTGGATTTTCCAAGGCATAACATTGGGCGCGCAGCACCAAGGCATCGGTCAATTCCGGCAATAGATCCAATGCTTTGTTGAGGTCTTGCTCGGCCGAAGGGCACTTGTTGGTGTGAATGTAAGCGCGCGCCCGATCCAGCAACAAATTGGAACTAACAACCGGGCTATTTGCCGCGAGGGATAGTCCAATTGAAAAGCTTGATATAGCCCGCTCAGCTTTGTCGGCAAGCATCCAACTATTTCCTGCTTGCCCCAAAATACCCGCGCGCAGTTTTTCATCGCCGGTTTGGGCCGCGCCGCCGATTTGATCGAGTATACGTGCAGCTGAAGAATATTGTTCAAGCTCGACCAACGCCAAAGCTTGGCAATGTTTCGCCGCCACATTGCCGTCTCGACGATACCAGAAATCTGCTTGCTCGAGCGCTCGAGTGGGATTGATCCCAACGGCGCGAACGCAAGAATTGTACTCACCATCAGCTTTCGCAAAACTAATTGCCAACGCGGGCGTGATGTTAATCCAAGCAGCAAGCGTTGCTAAGACCACAAACTGAAAACACTTATACATGGCGCCCATTAAGACGGCGAGAGACGCGAGACGCAAGAATAACTTGTCCCTAAACGAGGCTTTCAAGGGTCTTGGTTAACAACGCCAAATCAGTCTCGGTCGACAGCCGATGGTCGCCGGATTTGATGAAGGTGGTTTGAACATCAGTGCTGGCAAGTTTTTCGCACAGCGTGAGCGAGCGTTGCCACGGCACATCCGGGTCCTCCATACCGTGGAGGATCCGTACCGGACAAGTGATCGCTATTTTGTTGCGTAAGATGAGATGTTCCCGTCCGTCCCAGATGAGATTGGGCGAAATGGGGTAGGGAGCGTCATCATAATCTGAGGGTTGCGAATAGGGTTCGCCGCGCTTGAGCTGCGCCTTAACCGCATCTGAAAATTCCGCCCACATCAGGTCTTCGGTAAAATCGGGCGCAGGCGCAATGAGCACCAAGGCTTTGACCTGCTCCGGATGCGCTAACGCCGCCAGCAAAGCCAACCAGCCCCCCATGCTTGAACCAATCAGGATCTGCGGCCCATTTGTGAGTTCATCGACCACCGCCAATGTATCGTCGCGCCAGCGTGAAAGAGTGCCCTTGGCGAAATCTCCGCTCGACGCGCCGTGGCCGAAATAGTCAAACCGGATATAGCTGTGGCCTTGCTTGCGCGCCCACGCGTCCAGCGCCATGGCTTTGGTGCCATCCATGTCCGACTTAAAACCACCCAGCCATAAAAGTCCGGGCTCGCGCTCACCCTCAAACCTATGGTAAGCAAGCATTTCGCCGTCTGGGCGGCTGAGTTTTTTAGGCTTATCCGGCACGATTTTTTGGTCCAGTTTCATTCACAATCTGAGAACATTGCTCCTTGATGCGAAAACCTAACAGGCCAAACCCGGATGCGCTAACCATCCTCCAGGTGATCCCGGAACTCGAAACCGGTGGAGCGGAGCGCAGCACCATCGATATCGCCAAGGCTTTGGTAGCCTCTGGTGGCAAAGCCATCATCGCCACCCGCGGCGGCCGCCTGGCGCGAGAGCTTGAAGCAACCGGCGCTTTTTTGGCCCGGATGCCGGTTCATTCCAAAAACCCCGCGACCATGGCCCTCAATGTCCGGCGTTTGCGCAAGCTCATCCGGCGTCACAATGTTGATATAGTCCATGCCCGCTCGCGGGCGCCCGCCTGGAGTGCCTTGGCCGCAGCGCGGGCCGAGCGCGTGCCGTTTATCACCACCTATCATGGCACCTATAACGGCAAGACCTTTTTCAAGCGGTTTTATAATTCAAGCATGGTGCGCGGCGATAAAGTTATCGCGAATTCCCAGTTCATTGCCGACATCATCGCCAACGAACATCCCAAAGCGCGCGAACGTGTCTGCGTCATTCATCGCGGTACGGACATTGAAACCTTTTCGCTTTCCAATGTCAGTGAGGAACGCAAAGCCGCGCTGGCCCAAGCCTGGAATATTAGTGATCGACAAAAACCATTGATCTTACTGCCGGGTCGTCTGACGCGGTGGAAGGGGCAATTGGTTTTCTTAAACGCTCTGGCAATTCTAATGGAACGTGGGGTCACAGATTTCATTGCCGTGTTGGCAGGTGACGCTCAAGGGAGGGACAATTATGTCTCAGAGCTCTGGCGCGCGATCGATGAGCACGGCCTCCGTGCGCAAGTGCGCTTGGTCGGTCATTGCGAAGACATGCCGGCCGCCTGTGCACTAGCCGATATGGTGGTTTCGCCAGCGATTGAACCGGAAGCCTTTGGTCGCATTGCCATTGAAGCTCAGGCCATGGAGCGCCCGGTGATCGTTGCCGATCACGGCGGGGCCTGCGAAACGATCATCGCCGACGACCACAAGAGAACGGGTTGGCGGGTGACGCCCAATGATCCCGAAGCTCTGGCCGATGCTATGAAAACAGTGCTTTCACTATCTCCGGAGGATCGGGCAGATCTGCAGGCGCGCGCGCGCACTCAAAGCCGACGCTTTTCTTTGTCGGTTATGTGTGACCGGACCTTGGACCTCTATCGTGAAGTCAAAAACGACACCAATCGGGACCGGTAACCGGTCTGCCCTGGCATTTGAGCGTGCGAATCAAAATTAGACATAAGAAACTTAAGACTCGTAATGAGCGTGGGCCGAATTGAGATCAACCGCCCCTGGTTCAAACTTGCGTGAGGCGCCTCTCAGTTTATGGCATTTCTGCAACACTCACCGTTTCATAGAGTCCGCAGAGTCTCACAGCCATTCACAAGCCGCCTAAAATATGGCCCAATTGATCATACCTTGTGCTTTTTTGGGAGGATATCGAATGCCCAGGTTATCGAGAACAACGCTGTTGGCGACAACAGCACTAGCGGGGGCCATTACTTTTTCGGGCATGGCAGTCGCACAAGTTGATGAAGTTATCGTGACCGCGCAAAAACGCGCCCAGTCACTTCAAGATGTTCCAATCGCGGTGACCGCGGTTTCAGGTGAGGATCTTCGACTTTCAGGTATTCAGGATCTGATTGATCTTCAATATTCAGCACCATCGCTGTTTATAAACAATACCAATGATCCTTCGACTTCAGCAACGATCCGTATTCGTGGTGTGGGGACCACGGGGAACAATGCTGGTCTTGAAGGCGCTGTTGGTTTCTTCTTAGACGGCGTTTATCGCAGCCGGGCCGGTGTGGCCTTGTCCGATATGATTGACGTTGAGCGGGTTGAAGTCTTGCGCGGTCCGCAAGGCACCTTGTTCGGTAAGAACACATCAGCCGGTGCCATTAGTGTGATCACTAAGAAACCGTCAAATGAATTTGAAGCTTTCGCGCAAGTCGATATCGGCAATTACAATTTGCGCCGTGTGCGCGGCTCCGTGAACATTCCCGCAGGTGACAATGCGGCGTTCCGCATTTCTGGTGGAACTAACCAACGTGACGGTTTCATTGAAAACATCGGCGACAGCCGCACATTCAATGACAAAGATCGCTACAACGTAAAAGGTCAAGCGCTGTTTACACCAACAGACAATCTTGAGATCCGCTTGATTGCTGACTACGCGAAAGCTGAAGAGCATTGCTGCCAGTCGGTTCGAGTGTTCAATGGACCGACAGCTCCGTTGGTGATTCCACTGGCAGTGGCAAATGGTTACGCAGGACCAAACCCAGCCCTGGCGACATCATACACCAATTCAATCAATGGCCCGGTCGAATACGGCTTTGAAGATTGGGGCGTGTCTGGTGAAGTAAATTGGGATCTTGGATTTGCAGTTCTGACGTCAATTACAGCTTATCGAAATTTTGAGTCTGACAATCTGAATGATGTTGATTTTACCGGCGCTGATATTCTTGATCAGTTAACGCTGTTTGAGAACACGCAATTCACAGAAGAAGTTCGACTTGCCGGTCGCATTGAAGATTTTGCGTCTGGGTTTGATTGGATGCTTGGCGCTTTCTATTCTGATGAAGAATTCGGTCGGACAGCCAATTTGATTTTCGGAGCTGACGTAACTTCTTACGCAACATCTCTCGGACTGCCAGGAGCCGTTTATCCGCAAGGATCTGGTAATCTCCAACGCTTTGATCAAGAAGGTAATTCTTGGTCGATCTTTGCACATGGGGCTTTGGATGTAACAGAGCAATTCACCCTTACCGGTGGTCTTCGTTTCAACAATGAAGAAAAGGATGCGATGGGCACGATTATAACGACCCATTTCGCCGTGGGCGGGTCATTGGGTGCACTGCCATTTATCAGCCCAACCAATAACTACGTCGCTTCCTTCTCTGAAGAAGAAGTCACCGGTACAGTCAAAGCGCAATATCGCTTTACGGACGATTTTATGAGTTACGCAAGTTATAGCCGTGGCTATAAAACGGGTGGTATTAACCTAGACCGCTCAGCCGGTGGTCTGCAATTTGGTACGCTCATTCCACCTGGGTTGGCACCATTGGCATCATGTCTCAATGATTCATCAGTGCCTCAACCAGCTGGGCCACAAAGTGGTGTTCTATCTGGAATTCCAAT
>JAJFIN010000149.1 GCA_021774955.1 Alphaproteobacteria bacterium
CCATACCAGGGCGATTCATAGTAAAACTTGGCAAATCCAGTTGTTACTTGATAGTCACGAAACTCAAAGAGTTTATCAAACTCCCGCTGCTTCAGATATGCGAGTTCGACCCCGAAAGCCCAGCGTTTTGCAAATGGTCGATAGAGTACTTCTCCAGCTATTCCCCCATACATTTCCTCAAAATAGCCTGCAGAAGTTTGTGCATAAATATTGGTAGATATTTTCCATCGATAGGTCGCAACTAATGCATCAAAACCACTTTCTCCTTGTTGAAGATAGTCTCGAAAATCACTTCGCACATGAGGTAGTTGACTGTCTGATGTTCGCGTTATTGTATCGAAGTTATTGTATATATCCAAACGGTACGTACCAAGAATAATTAGCCCTTTGGCAGGCCGCGTGTACGCGGTAAACTTTGCTGCAACTTGATATCTTGCAGGGTCGTCGGGATCAAAAAGGCTATAGCGGAACGAAGGCTCAATAGTGTATCCAAAGTTTGGATAGGGCGCTCGCGAGTACCTCAGGTCGGGTGGGAAGGAGTTTTCCGCCGGAGCAAAGTCCACCGCCATGAAGAGCTCTTCCGCGCTGCCGTTTTGTCTGATGATACGTTCGAGTGTGGACCGATGGACTGTCGTCTCGAGAGTATTCAGTCCTCCAGCAACTGTAATGAGACGAAATACTTCGTATTTATAAGGACTGGTATTCGTTAGAACCGCCAAAAGTCGACCTATTGCTTCAGGTTCTCGTGAGTACTTTCCGTTTGAGAAATACACCGATAAAATATCATCATCAGTAGCCACGCCGTATATGTATATCCCCTGCCGCCCGGCAACGCGCATGATCCTGGCTACGTCCTCATCTTCAAGGGCAGTGTGAAGGAAAAATTTTGGCGTTTGGTATTTGGTCGGAATTTCTACTTCGGCGATTTGGGTGACATCGAAGTTTTGAGTGATGCCTCCTGTCGACGAAGAAATAGTGTCAGGTATACTGGTATGACCCGTATTTGATGTTGCGGTCACTTGGACCGAGCCATCCTGGCTTGCGCTGGACCGATGAACGGGACTTGGGGGAAGTTCCCATGATGCTACACCAGCGCTTTCAGTATCCGCGCTTTGAGTAATTTTTGCTTCGTGAAAACTCGCAAGGTTTTGGAGTTTCGGTCGACTATTGTTTCCTTTTTCCCATGGATCCCACAGATTGTCTGTTTGAAGGTAAGTTCTCGTGTCACTTGTCAAAGGGGCCGGTGTATTGGTTTTTGAACCCTGTGTGTTTGTTGCGAGTTCGCCGATAGAGTAAATCTCATTGTTTCTTATTGTGAATGGCACACGGGGTACGTCAAGACGATCAGGAGCGCGCGCCTTCTTTGGGTTGGTGAATATTGAAACACGCAATGATACCGTGTCTCCTTGAACAACACTCAGCCCTGCTTCTATCCAGCTATTGGGGCGATAAGAAAGGCCAAAATTGACGGGAAAGCCAGAAATAGCGATGCCTTTAGAAATTTCATCTAGGTAGGAATCGCCGCTGAACTCGGCCATCATTTTCAACCCTTTTATGGGTGTCAGATATTCTATTCCTCCGAAAAGAGACACATCTTCGCCGCGAAAATAACGCCCGACCTGGAGTTGTCCCGTTTCTTCAATTGAACCCAGGCCGTCGCGATCTCGGAATTTGTCGGAAATTAGCGCAAGTGGGTTTGTCAGATTTGCACGCGATCCAAATCGGCCAAATCCCATTCCAAGGGTGTAATTAAACCTTTCAGTTTGGTACGTCGCGACGACATATTCTGCCGAAAAAACACCGGTTCCAGCTATGTCTTGGATACCTACCGCAATATTTGGAACGTAGCCGTTTTGTTCCCATAACCTGAGTTTGACGTCAAAGCTTCGGTCGAACAAATCGTCATTTCCAATTCCTGGGAAGAAATCTTTCACTATGGAGTAGCGAAAAGTACCCTGGAACCATGGAGTTGCCTGGAAATTCAACGTGAATCGTTGATCTGGTTCTTTAGTTTGATAAGTAAAAGAGATTTCGCCATCGTCGAAAAACAAAGCGTTTGGCATATCGACGATGCCGGCAGTTCCATAGAGCGAATGAGAAACCCTATAGGTGTT
Source organism: Alphaproteobacteria bacterium (assembly GCA_021774955.1). Lineage (GTDB taxonomy): Bacteria > Pseudomonadota > Alphaproteobacteria > M2410 > M2410 > JAJFIN01. The sequence goes on from JAJFIN010000149.1 coordinate 2,115, forward strand.
GGGATTGCTGACCGGGCCGAAGGCGCCTGCTTGGGGAGTGTAGACACATATTCCCACGAAAAGTGCTAGGAGAGTTTTCAATTGGCGTTGTGGATTCAAGTAACTGCTCAACGAGAAAGGAAAAATCTTTTTTCGTTGGCAAAAAATAAAAGTGCAGAGTGCTTCGAATGGCATCGAAAAAGGTAACACGCGGTAAAATCATCCCAAGATCAATCAGCATGTTGTTATTCTGTGCCGGGTGAAGGGTGCAGAAGGTGGGTGCAGCTGTAATGGCTGATGTATCGAGAGGATTTTATAGAAAGCAATCGTTGAATGACAACTGATTAATTTCAAATATTTTGTGTTATGGAAATTGTTGATGGGGAAGATAATCTGTACCGTCACAATTGTTCTAAGGACCTTGCGTCGCTTGCGTGAATTTGATCTAAAGTTTTGTTGAAACTGGCATTTGGTGGGTGAAATGGTGTTAACAAAACTGCGTATCTTATTCGGTCTGCTGACCTTTTTATTGATTTACGGAGCGATCTCGGCTTCCACAAATTTGGCTGCGCAGGGATTGCCTGATGACCTTTTTTCCGAAGAGCTTAGGGACCGTCTATCCGACGATGGGTCAACAGATCGTGGGGATGAACGAGGTCCGGAGATTCAACCCTATGTCGGACCCGCACCCGTTTATGAAGCTTCGAGAATAGAAGATTTGTATACAAAGCGCTCTGGCGAGCGTTTGCAGCAATTTGGTTATGACGTTTTTGGCAGAGGGCAAAGTGTCATTTTGCGCCAATCTGGCGCCGTACAAGACAATTATATCTTGGGCCCTGGAGATGAAATACTCATTGATCTTAGAGGTCAGGAAAACCGTTCGTACAAAGCGAGGGTTGATCGGGATGGGCGTGTTCTCTTACCCAAGCTAGAGCCGGTTTCTGCGACTGGCCGACGATTTGGTGATTTTCGTGCTGAAGTTGAAGCTGCTGTAGGCAACGCCTTTATTGCCACACAAGCCTTTGTTTCTATTGGACAAATTAGGCAAATTACCGTGCTGGTTGTGGGCGAAGTTAATCGTCCAGGCGCTTTAACTCTAAGCGGTCTTGCCAGTTCGATAGACGCTTTGTCACTTGCTGGAGGTGTGCGTAAGTCAGGAAGCCTGCGGAAGATCAAGGTCATCCGTGACGGCAAAGATATGGGAGTTGATCTCTATCGTGTTTTAGGAGCAGCAGAAGGACCAATTGACCTCAGTTTGATGGATGGAGACCGCATTGTTGTCCCCCCCCTTGGAGAGACGGTTGCGG
>JAJFIN010000150.1 GCA_021774955.1 Alphaproteobacteria bacterium
TCCCCAATGAGCAAGGCTGGCCGAAACGACGCCCGCTATCAACAAAACGTAAATGAGAGGGCTTTTGAACTGCCGCAGGAAAATAACGGCGAGGCCAGTGCGCGGTCGGCCCGGAATCGTATTGGCGCCGAATTGGCTGCGCCTCGTCGCAGCCTCTGCGTCACTTAACCCGTCAAGCCGCACTCCAAGACGTGCCAGAGTATCGTCCGGAGATAAAGTATGCCAGTGCGGGTCATGGGCATCTGAGACGCTATCTGATGTATGCTTCATATGTGGACCTGGCCGAACATCAACCACCAGAATGCCTATGCCCTCGCCAATCGGTTTCTGAACCTGTGCAGAGTATTTAGTATAGCACAATCACGGAGTTTGCGTTCTGAGATGCGCGACATGTAGCACCCTGCATCTTGAGACCTAGCCCTAATGGCCGCAACCATGTTGTGCCCGACCTAACCAAAAATTGCGCACGCATTTGGTGCCGTTAGGTTTGGGGCTTGACCGGGTGGAATGTTTCCCTGTTCCGTTGAGTAACTTCCCTGTTACCTCAAAAGTTTTTCCTGATACGTTTTTTAGGGAACCCGCCTGTAAGGCGTTGAACTTACTGCATGATTGGCGGCCTGAATCGTAGTATCAGCCTAAAAATAGTAATTTTTCCCTATAAATTCCCTGTTATACAGGGAAATCAGCAGAGACCGGTTCGCTCGGGACTGCGCCCACCACCACGGATTTTATGGGAAAAATTTTAGAATAACACAGTAGATATTATTCGCCGGGGTAGTAGGCCAAATTGTTGATAAATTGGCCATCCCTATAAGCAGTTATTCACCCTGAATTCTCGACGGGCATTTGTTCGCCAAACGCAGTCTTTTGCGATCTTGACTACGAACGTCCGGACTAGCGTGCGAGTTCAATTGACGAACGCAATACATTCACCGGTTGAGACCCCCGCCTAAAGCCGCCACTGCAAGCTACACTCGATTTGCCACATAAGATAATATCTGCGATACCACACCAGCTTGTCATAATAATTCAACCGAAAGATGCAGCATAACTTTGGTTACGCAGTTAAATCACCATGAAAAATCGACACCATGTAAGATTCTCACCGACTAAAGGGCACGATCTGGCACAGGATGAAGCGTATTTCTTGCTCACTGAATTAGGCCGCGAATACAAGTTTCGATTTCACGATTATGACCAGATTTACAGCCGCCCTGGTCTTTATGAACAGATATTTTATGATCGACTGAGATGCACTTCGCCGAAGAAAGTCGGCGAGAATTTGAAAGGCGCGATTGCAGCGACAGAACAATCGATCACCGAACTGCGAGTGCTGGACCTTGGCGCCGGAAACGGCATGATGGGCGAGGTTTTAAGGTCGTTTGGTGTCGCAAGAATTGTTGGAGCTGACATCATTCCAGAAGCGCGAGATGCAGCTGACCGAGACCGGCCCGGTGTTTACGATGAATACTATGTTGCAGATTTTTTTGCGCTTGAAGAAGAGACGCAGTCGGAACTTAAAGACTGGTCGATCAACTGCCTAACATCCGTCGCTGCGCTTGGCTTCGATGACATTCCTGTCCGCGCCTTTTACGCGGCAATGAATTGTGTTGAAGACGCAGGCTGGATAGCATTCAACATAAAGGAAACTTTTTTGGATAATTCTGATGATTCGGGATTTTCACGTTTCATTCGAGAACTGATATTCTCGGAGTACCTCGATATTCATCATTTGGAGCGCTATCGCCACAGGCTTTCGATGGAAGGAGAACCGCTCTACTACTTTTCCTTGGTCGCACAGAAAATGGCTGACATTCCCGAAATAATTTTGAGGAACTGCGATGAGCTGTGATCTGCGCATCGTATAAATTTGCTTTTGACGAAACCCCAAAAAGGGGCATCCAGGTTGAGATGAACCAACGGGCTTGGCGGCTTAATCAGAAGAAAAACCAATTTCACGATATAGAAATTCACTTGCGCTCTGAGGGGATTGGCGTTCGATATCGACGAGCCGATTAGCTTCACGCATCATATCATCACTCACTTTATTGGTTAAAGCGGCAAGCACTGTTACTAGCTCGGAATTTTGCGCCGCCTTGGGAGAAAGCAAGACAATCGCGTCATAAGGGGGAAACGCCGCCTTTGGATCGTCGAGAACCACGAGGTCAAAAGCGGTGATCCTTCCGTCAGTCGTATAGGCGCCGATTACATCGACCTCTTTGTCTCGCACGGCTTGATACATAAAGGTCGAGTCCATGCCCCTGGTAGCAATGGCGCCGAGTCTATAAGCATCGCGCACATTCACCCATTCCGGACGCGCAAAGAACTCAGTGTCGCCTCCAACGGTGAGTTCGGCAGCGTGTTCCGTAAGGTCAGCGATCGAACGTAGTCCCAAGCCTGCCATGCGGTCGCGACGCATCGCAAAACAGTATGCGTTTTCGAAACCCAATGCAGCGACCAGCAGAATATTGTGCTCTTTCCTTAAATAGTGGGCGACCTCGATGGACATGGCCGTGCGCTCTATCGCCTGGTCTTGCGCCATGATCGTAGTCCAGATTGTGCCTGTGTAGTCAACGTAAACGTCTACCGTGTTGTTGCGAAGTGCGTCGAACAAGATTGTCGAGCCCATATTCTGGATCGTCTTGACCGTCGCGCCATAGTCAACGAGCCGCTGCTCAATAAGCTCGCTTAGAATGTACTGCTCAGTGAACGTTTTGGATCCGACTACGATGGTTTGGCCCGAAAGGTCCGGTCCTGAGGCCAGGGGCGGCAAAGGGGTGTCAGAAAGCCTGGCTGTCGATTTTTCTATTGTCTGTGAAGCGCCCGCGATAAAGGATGGCGCGAGACCGCCAATTATAACAAATACAAAGGTGGCTAAAGCGCTCCAGCCCATCTTGTAGCGGCGTTCGCGCAAAGCGATTTCGAGCTGACGGATAATTTGGTCGAGAGTAATCGCGAGTAAAGCAGCAAATACGCACCCAAATAGCACCGAAACCCAATTGCGTGTTTGAAGGCCGGCGAAAATGTAATTTCCAAGGCTCGGAGCACCCACCGGTGTAGAGAGTGTGGCCGTGCCAACCACCCAAACGGTTGCGGTTCGAATGCCAGCAACAATGACAGGCGCAGCAAGCGGCAGCTCGACGCGCCACAAGCGTTGCCAGTCCGTCATGCCGACACCGTGGGCCGCTTCAACAATGGCCGGATTGAGTTCGGTAATTCCCGTGACGGTGTTTCTCAGCGTAGGAAGCACACTGTACATGGTCAAAGCTGCAAAGGCCGGCAAAAACCCGATTGTTCCGCCCAGTAACGGCACCATAAGCGCCAAGAGCGCAATGCTTGGAATGGTTTGGATGAGACTGGCGACAGCAAGCACAGGGCCGCGCGCGCGCTCTGAACGGGAGGCCAGCACACCGAGAGGCACGCTAATGACGATGCCGAGGATCAGGGCGCTTATTGATAGAACTAGATGGCCCGCCAGATAATCGGGAAGTTCGGCCAGCCTCTCTCGGAAATTATCGTTCATATCTTTCTTAGCTCAAACATGTGTCTAGCCAGCAAGTGATTCCAACTGCTGCATCTGTCGTTTGGGCATATCCATGAGTTCAGAGACATAAGGTGTTGCCGGGGACGTGATTAATTCGCGCGGCGTTCCCGATTGTACGACTTCTCCGGCCTTCATGACCAAGATGCGGTCCGCCATCAAAAGCGCCTCGGTCATGTCATGCGTGACGAGCACGCCGGTCAAGTTTAGCCGGCGTTGGATTTCCTTGAACTCACGTTGTAGCGCATCACGAGTAATCGGATCGAGCGCCCCAAAGGGTTCATCAAGCAACATGACGGATGGTGATGCGGCAAGCGCCCGCGCAAAGCCGACGCGCTGTTGTTGCCCGCCCGAAAGCTCGGTCGGCGCTCGGCCTTTATACTTGGCCGGATCGAGCCGCACCATCTCCAGCAGTTCGTCAACGCGAGCGCCTATTTTTTCTGCGCTCCAGCCCAAAAGGACGGGTGTGATCCCGACATTTTCTGCAACTGTCATATGTGGAAATAAACCGATTGCCTGAAAGACATATCCGATGGAACGCCGAAGCTCGACGACATTCATGGAACTTATGTGCTGCCCCTTGATCTCAATAATCCCCTCGCTCATCTCAACCAAGCGATTGATCATTTTGAGTATGGTCGTTTTACCACAGCCGGATTCGCCAAGAAGTACGATGAGTTCTCCCGCCGCAGCGCCAAAGCTCACATCATGAACGGCGCGCGCGCCTCCTGGAAAAGTCTTTGCGACACCCTTCAATCTAAGTACGGGACCATCGTTTGGGCTTTGCAAAGTATCATCCATCAATAGGTATTTGGCATTACGTCAGCTGATCAACGCGAAAGAGCAATATCCGTATTCGGCTTGACGCTCGGTGCGCCTGTCCACACCGAAAACGCAATCGGGACATATTTGTAAGATAACATGACACGCGCCGACAGGGAAACATAGTGGCGCAGTAAATAATCCGAGGACCC
>JAJFIN010000016.1 GCA_021774955.1 Alphaproteobacteria bacterium
TGCTTCGATAAGCTCCTTCAGTTCAATCAGGCCTTTGTTTGGACCCTCCGCCACCAGGCATAATTTTCTACTCTCGCGGGTCAGCAGCGCACAGAGGTTGAACCACCAAAGCTGGTAGACGCGAAGCATCGAACCGCCGATCATTGCGTAGGTTCCTTTTGGTGTCAGCGCGCGTTTAATATCAAACATCGACCGAAAATTTTGACAATCGATAATCAGGTCGAAATGGTCTCCGGTTTTGGTAAAATCAACCTGGGAGTAATCGATAACGTGGTCTGCGCCCGCCGACCGAACGACATCTAACTTGTGGGAGGCATCGACGCCGGTCACTTCAGTCTCCGCGAGCTTGGCAAGCTGAATGGCGAATGTACCGACACCGCCGCCAGCCCCATTAATTAAGACTTTCTGTCCCGGCTGCAATTGTGTGGCTTTGCGAAGTCCCTGCAGGGCTAACACACCTGCTTGTGGAACCGCGGCTGCCTCCTCAAACGTCGCATTGGTGGGTTTCAGTTGCAGAGCAGTTTCGAGCGCGCAGACATATTCGGCAAACCCGCCCCAATTATCCCAGAGATCCCCAAACACCTCATCTCCCGGTTGGAACTGCGTTACGTTTCTGCCGACGGTCTCGACGGTCCCGGCGATGTCAGCACCGAGTATCTGTTTGCCTGGCTTTGGCTTGAAGAGCCCGTACAGAAGACGGTTTATATAGGGGGTTCCGTTCAGAAACTCCCAGTCCCACGAATTGATGGAGGATGCGTGAACTCTTACCAGCACGCCATCATCTGTTAGCGCAGGTTTTGGAACTTCCTTCAGTTCCAGATCCCTGGGTGGTCCATAGTGTGTAAATACAATTGCTTTCATGGCTATTCCTGGGAGAGCCGTTAGGCTCGATCTCGATCTCGATCTCGATCTCGATCTCCAATGTTTATTACGTCATTGCCTCAGACGTGTCATCTGTGTCAGCTTTTTGCTTAGCCCGAAAAGTTTCATAGGCGTCTTTGCCTTGTTCACGCCAATAGGTCTGAAACTCGTCGTCCTCAAAGCCTGGTTCGCCGGTCGAAGCTTTGACCGAGATCCGACCACGGGACTTTTTTCGGCTTCGATCTGAGTGATCCCCAAAGCCGAAGAAAATTTTAGCCAGGATAAAGAGCCAAAAGGCCTGCAGGAAAGTTATTGGTCCCACATCAAAAATCGGGGTAATGGAAGCGTTCCACAAAAATTGGATGAAGAACGCCAATATGGGCGCGACGACAACAAACATAAACAGGCCAAATACGATCGGCGTGAGGATTTTTCTAACCCTCTTTTCTACCTGGATTCTAATATATGATTCCGAAGTCATAATGTACCTCCTTGGGAAACTGACAAAATCTGTACTAGTTTTTTCATCCCACGTGACTTGTGGGACAGAAGCGTGTTGATCGGAACGTTCCACATGTTTGACAGCTCCGCGAACGGAACACCTTCAAACGCATGGGCGATGATCACTTGTTTTTCCAACTCACCCAGATCTTCAAGCGCCGCAAAGAGCTTTTCCTTGTCCTCGCGGGTTTGCAAAATCTCAAGGGCATCCGGGTCGTTGTCTGCCAGAAGATCGATCAGCTTTCCGCCGCCTTGTTCAGGTTCGTCATCAAGTGACGCCAGTGACTTTCTGGTCCTGACGTGATCGATCACGCGGTTTTTCAGAGAGCGATAAACATAGGCTGCCAAATATTCCATTGGCGCCGTCGGATCCGCTTTTTCTAACAGTTTGACCAGCACATCATGGACGACATCTTCAGCATCCATTTCTGCGCTTTCGTTCAGCAAGGAACGCACATAATGGGTCAATTTCTGCCGCTCATCCGCAATGAATGAACGAAAACTCGGTTCCTTCATCTCGACCTCCTACCATCATAACGATGGAGAAGAAGAAATATTGCAATGAGTGAGGAATTTATTAGGACCCAAGATAAGATTTCAGAGCGGAGCGCTTTCTCGCGCTACCACCGGTTCCGGGATTTTCCAACCTCGAACCAAAAGCCAGAGCATGAAGATTAACTCTCCAAAGAATGTGATGGTGATGAGTCCGAGACCGGCATTGGGATAAAGGTAGGGACCCAGCTCATAGATCACGTAACCCACGCCGGCGATAGCCAGCAAGATACCCATGATCCTGGGGATGAATCCAGACCGGTATACTAAGATGCCAAGAAGAATGAGGTGAATGCCGAACAACAACATGCCCATAGCCCATTCATATCGAAACGAGCTCAAAAGTATCTTGATCTGAGCGTGCAGTTGTTCGGAGCCAAAGACGGTCACGTAGTCCGGGTTTTTCGCGATATGAAAAACGGTCACTAGTTTAAACAAGGCGAAGGAAAAAATTGCCGCATAGATCAATCGGAACCACGCGGCCAGCAATGATAGTGATCTGTTAACTGGCGCCAGCAGAACATAGAGTGCCCAAGCAACGAGGATATCGCAGAGTGCAGTGATCAGATAGCAAAAGAAACCGACAAGAAAGAGACCCTGATTGGTTGCAATGTTTTGTGCCGTTTTTTCGATATCACCAGAGATGACCAATTTCGGGTAGATAAAAAACTCTGCAAAGGGTGTCGTAAACACCATGATCAGAATTCCGAACCCAGCAATCAGAGCTGCTTGGCGCAACGTGACACCGTCACCCTGATTTGTTCGATTATTGGCGTTCATTCTCTCTCCCGTTCCAATACGAAAAATCTGCGCCTTTGATCAACAACCACAAGCCGATCCCGACCTCTGTGATGAACATTGGTGCCATTGAAGGTATGACAAGTGCTGGTGCCTGATCGGGGACAAGCAGGTGTGCAAATCCGAGCATTGCAAAAAGCACCAGTGATAAAAGACCGAAGCCGGACAATAGCCGCGGAATGAATCGCGATTTATAGAGCAGGTAGAAGAAGATGGCCGAGCCCACTGACAGAAAGACAAAGCTGATATTAAATAAGGTGTTATATCCGCTGAACATCACTTGGTTGATCATGGCTCGCCCCGCAATATCCGCTTCGCTCGCCAAACCAAGATAGTTTTCTAAGATGGCAAAACGAATAACCACTCCCACACTCAAGAGGATCGCTTCTACTCCTCTCCACAACATTCCAAATGTTGCAAGTTGAGGATCTACCGGTTTGAGCAACGCAAAAAACGACCAGGCGAGTCCGACGATAGTCATGGCACCAATGAGCAATACCACCAGCCCGAAGCGATATTGAAATTCCGATGCCGCAATGTTCTGGGCAGTTTGTGCAAAATCACCGGGCACTGAAAAACCAGACAAAACAATGTAATGTGCGATGAATACCGCCATCGAAAACACATACATAAAGCCTGCCAGTCTTGCGTAGGCCTGTTGTTTTTTTTCATCCATATCGCTAACCACTTCCTTTGCGTTGCTATGCAGCGGCCGTTGCGGATTTGAACCGCTTGGTCAGATAAACTGCCGCCAGCCAAAAGATCATCAGAGCCAATGTCGCGAGCACTGGCGCCGCGAGCAACAACGATCCCTGAACGGCTTTGGGAAACACTTGTGGTTGCCCCAAGAAGAGCGAAGCCGCCGCGATTGCCAGCGCGGCGCACATGCGCCAGAGGTGTCGCGCAATGCGCGGTGCACCCGAAATGCCTCCGCGCAAGATCACCTTAAAGTCTGTGGCGGCGCCAAGACCGGCAAGGCTGGCCATCAGATAACCGGGAAACGGTGGCAAGCCATCAAGGAGACCGGTTGGACTGTTTGCCGCCATCAGCGCCAAAGTCAAACCTGTCGCACCGGCCCCAAGCGCGACAATCATTGCAACGATCTCAAAAAGACCGGTGCTGTTCTCTTTGCGTCTGACCGTCATCCACGATGTCGCCACCAGGTAGAATGTCACAATTCCAGCGACCGAGGAAATTCGGTCCGGTAAGAGCGGTGCCACACCCGCGCCGATCGCAGACATAATCAGCATAGAAATGAAAAATATGTTTCCAGCCGCTCTGTGCAGGCGCTCGCCTTTGCGGGATATGAGCGCCATAGCACCAGAGGCCAACCCGACACTCCCTCCGCCGATATGAAGATAGAGAACGGTATTCGCAACCGCGTGAACCCAGGCCGGGCTCGCGGGGTCTATTTCCAGGATCATGGTGTCAAACTCTCCGGTCCACGGGCTGCGCGGTTCGAAACTGGGGCTCCGAATAATTTTTCCGAAAAGTGGGGTGGTGTGTCTACAATGGCCGCATGACTTTAGAGGCCAAATTGATGACCGTAGACACCAAAGGGTGGAGGGGCGATGACTGAGCTCTCAATCGCTGCGGGTGTTGTGGCCGGAATGATGGAATTCGCCACTTCGCGAGGTGCCAGTCGAGAAGTGTTGATTGCGCGGTCAGGGATTAGCCCCGAGGATTTGGAGGATTTCGATAACCGGATCCCGCTCAATAAATACCAGGCGCTTGTCAATGCAGGAAAGGAATTGTGCAACGATCCTGCGCTTTCGCTTCACTATGCCGAAGCGGTCGACCTGGCAGAAGTTTCAATCGTCGGTCTGATTACCCGAGCCGCTGAGACTATGGTTGATGCTTTCGCACAGATAAACCGCTACGGACGGCTAGTGGCCGAAGTCGACGGTGTCGGCGAAGGCGACCGATATAAATTGATCGAACGTGGTGATGATCTCTGGCTAGTCGACACACGCAAAAATTTGGATGACTTTCCCGAACTTGTTGAAGGCCCTTTCGCCTTCATGGTCTGTGGCGTGCGTCAATTCACCGATGCGAAATTGATGCATGAAGTTCACCTGACCCGCAAAGCACCAGAGGAGCCAAGGGAATATGAAAGAATTTTCGGTGCGCCTGTCGTGTTCGAAAGTGATTGGAACGCCATGCGGGCGGACAAAATATGGACGAGTTATAAAGTGGCCCTTACGCCACCTTATGTCTTCGGTATTTTGAGCGAGCACGCCGATACCTTGCTCAACGAATTGGACAGCGCGAAGTCGATGCGCTCGCGTGTCGAGGCTCTATTGATGTCGATATTGCATACCGGCAATGCCAGCATGGATTTAGCCGCCAGTAAATTGGGCATGAGCCAGCAGACGCTGTACCGAAATCTCAAGGCCGAGGATGTGACCTTCGAAAAGCTCCTCGATGAGCTGCGTCACAAATTAGCCCTCCACTATCTCAGCGGCAAAAAAGTTTCGGTAAACGAAACCGCTTACCTTGTTGGGTTCTCCGACCCAAGTGCGTTCTCACGCGCCTTCAAACGCTGGACCGGGAAAAGTCCGAGTACGACACGCGAGCAATAAACTGAGATTCGATCAAAGAGAGCTATTTAAAGAAGTGGCAGCCACATACCCACAACAGCTCCAAATATGCCGACACTCATCAGAATGGTGAGCACGACGAGGGTTGCAGCCATTGCCAATTGACCTTGCGCACTGGCGCGGTCCTGCGCGCGAAAATAAAGTTCAAGGATAGCGAGCGGCAGCAGGTATTGCCCGAAAGCTATGAAAGTGAGGAACGGCCCGGTAAAAGTCTCGGGATCAAATCCAACCGGCTTCTGGTGGATCAACATCCAAAGCATGAACCCAACTCTGAAAAACCAAACTCCGCTGACAACTAAAAATAGGCGAAGCGCCCAGCGTCGGTGGATGGCGATTTGACGTGCCATCGCGTAGCGTAAAGCGATGGCCGCAAAAAGCATGATCAACACGGCATTTAGGCTGATAGAGATATGTTGACTGAGATCGCCGATAATCCCGCGCGTCCACGTCATGTACAGCGCGCCAAGGCTGATCACAAAGGCCGTCAAAATATAAACCCGCCCATTCCAATGATGAAAGGTCGGGAACCGGTTTCGGATTTGCGGAATGAGCTGAAGTGGTCCGCTCACCGTTATCACGAAGGCCAGTACAATATGGAGGATGACGGCGGCGTTGCCGATGAGATCGCCTTCGATGATCCCATTGATTAGCCGCTTGGTCCAAGCGTCCCAATTCCCTTGCAGAGCGTTACTGCCATAGAAAACCAATATGTAATACGCGAAGATAAACTGACCAGCGACAGCCGTCAGGAACCAAAGCGTCGCTGATGTTTTCAAAATTTTGCTCGCCGCCGAAGTCGGTTCTACCGCGTTGATCGATACTGCTTCAGTCACGCTTGTGCCCTATGTTATATTTTGTCTGCAAAGGGCAATGCATAACCAGCCTCTGATCCGAGGTACATGACAGCGGCAACCAAAAAAATGGCATCTGGTTTCAAAATGGATAACGGCATGGCTGAGCCAACGGTCTCGGCCGGTTACGCAAAAGCGCTGATGGATTTGGCTGTCTCAAAAGGCGCGGATCAGCAGCAATTGATCGAGCGTTCCCATATCAATCTTAACGACCTTCAAGATCAGGACAGCCGCATTCCGCTAGAAAATCATATCGCACTCATGAAGGCGGGCAAGGAGCTCAGCAACGAACCGGCTCTTTCTCTGCATTTTGGTGAGCTGAGCGACATGCCTCAAATGTCGATTGTTGGGCTCATTTGCCAGGCGGCCGATACGATGGCTGAAGCGTTCACACAGATGAACCGCTATGGGCGCCTGGTCATTGAGGTGGATCTGGGCCGACCTACGGATCGATTTGAAATCATACGAAGTAACGGTCAAATGTGGTTGGTCGACGCGAGGAAAAATCCTAATTCTTACCCAGAACTCACAGAATCAACCTTTGCACGGATGATCTGCTGGGTGGGTCAGAAATTTGGCGATAAACCCTTTGCTAAGGCAGTTCATGTGACCCATGCTGAGCCCAGCTACCGCGCTGAATATGACCGCATATTTAAGATGCCGGTGGTTTTCGGCAGCGACAAAAATGCACTGCTGATTGATGAAACATGGCTGTCGATAAAAATACCGCCGTCAAGCCGTTATGTTTTCGGTATCTTGAGTGAGCATGCCGATGGGTTACTTGAAAGCCTGAAGTACTCAAATACCATGAAATGGAAGGTT
>JAJFIN010000151.1 GCA_021774955.1 Alphaproteobacteria bacterium
CGGTGACGCGGTTGCTGGTGTGGTGAATTTTATCCTGCGTGATGACTTTGACGGTGTTGAAGCCTCTATTCGATATGGCAGTGTGACGGAAGGTGACCTTGATGAAACCCGCACTAGCATCACAGGCGGTAAAAGCTGGAATAGTGGCAATGCCCTGATCGTCTATGAGTATTTTAAGCAGGACGATTTAGGCGCAGAAGATCGAGCATTTTCGCAAGGTGCAACGTTACCGCATGACTTGCTACCGAGCCAGGAGCGGCACAGCGTATTGGCTTCCATATCTCAAGATTTGAATGCGAATCTCGAAATGTATGCGGACTTCTTGTATTCCAAGCGTGAGACTCAAAAAGATCTCACCGACAACGGAGGAAATTTTGTTAGTTCTATCACGCCTTCGGAATACCTGAGTTTTTCTGTGGGCGGATCATGGGAAATCTCCGATGGCTGGTTTGCCGACTTTTCCGGCACATATAGTGATCTTCACAATGAGTCTAATTCATTTTCGATTTTCCCGATCATCCGCGAGGTTGATTCGGATATATGGACGGCGGACGCCAAAGCATCGGGACCCCTATTCCGTTTGCCAGGTGGCGACTTGATGCTTGCACTTGGCGGCCATTACCGAGGTGAAGCATTTACTAATTTCAGAGTAGATACTGACACGACGGATCGTGAGGCAGATCGGGACGTATATGCCTTTTTCGGCGAAGCCTTTATTCCGATCGTTGGGTCCGCTAACGCTGTACCCGGCATTGAGCGTCTTGAAGTAAACCTCTCGGGGCGTTTCGACGACTATAGCGATTTTGGCTCCACCTCTAATCCAAAAGTTGGACTGTTGTGGGGGCCGTTCGACGGACTAAACCTGCGCGGTTCATACAGCACGTCGTTTAATCCGCCGCCGCTTGGGAGGGTCGGCGCAACCGACTATATAGCATTGGTCACTTCAAAATTACTATTTGATGCTATTTTTGGCTTGACACCGGGCGATCCGTCCATTGCCGATGTTACCATGATTACGGTGTTAGGAACTGACAAAGACTTGGATGCAGAGAATTCAACGACATATACAGTGGGGCTGGATTTTGATGAACAGTGGGGTCGCCATGACCTCACGTTTTCGACGACCTGGTTTGACATCGAGTTTGAGAACCGCTTAGGTTCGACACCAGTCCCAGGAAATGTCACCTTCTTCGATGCGCCGAATATCGCATTTAGCAATCCTGAGCTCTTTCCCGCGGGTAGTGTTGTTTTTTTCCCGTCCCAAACCGAAATTAGCGGTTTAATAAACAGCGTGGATAACGTCTTCTCCGCTCCGGGTTTGGATCCACTCAACGCCGCGATTATCAATTTCGTTCCTGTCGTTCGGAATCTGGCCCACACATCGGTTAGCGGTTTCGACTTTGACATTGCTTATACTTTTGAAGCCGATGTCGGCACTCTTTCGCTCGGGTTGAATGGAACATACCTAGCGGAATTTAAGCAACAAGGTTCTGACACAACACCAATAGTCGAACAAGTAGACACTCTCTACAGCCCGCTCGGTCTAAAGCTACGTGGCCGTGCCGGATACGCCCATAACGGCATTGTTGCAAACGTCTTTGTTAATTACACGAATGATTATCGCGTGAGCAATACCGCAGGCGCTATGCGTATCGATTCTTGGATGACAGTGGATGCCTCTTTATCTTACGACACCCAGGAGAAATACGGAAACTCTACCATGAACAATATGGTCCTGCGTTTATCCGTACTCAATCTGTTCAATACCGACCCGCCTTCCACACCCAGTAACCCAAGTTTTGGCATTTTTGGTTTCGATCCAACAAATGCTTCGCCGCTCGGACGGTTTATCTCGATTGAACTGACGAAGCGGTTTTAGAGGGCCGTGCGTTCAATAAGGACACGCGTCATTCCGAGCCTGCGCCGCAGAAACACGAAAATGTTGCTGCGCGTGCTACGGGCTAAGTGCGGAACCACCCGGACGATATCTTTGTCAACGCCGGAACTGTTGTTGCCATTCCAGAATGGACCGCAGGGTCACTGCCGTGGCCTTCTCAAACTAAAATCGATCCCCTGGATCGATTTTTCAGGCATAGCCCGACCCGTCACGAGGTATCTGGAATCCAGGGAGGCGGAGAATACCCTATCAGTTCTAACACCTGAATGTATCGCTCTGGACTCCAGATTACCCTCACCCTCTCGGATGTCACTCCAGACAAGCGAGAGGGTGACACTTTGTTTCCAACCAAACCCAAATCGGATGACCTTAGGATTATGAAAATGTCAACCTCTAGCTCCAAACTACTTGCATTTATCGTTCTGTCAGTGTTCCCATCTCTGCACCTTTCTCCAGTATTTGCGGGCGAGGCTCCCGACCAACAAGTCTTCACCATTGACGACTATTTCAAGATACAGAAGGTCGTCGAGCTCAGCCTCTCTTCGGATGGCGCAATGCTCGCCTACGCTGTGGAATCCGAGTCGCTCGAGGAAAACAAAACCATACGAAATGTTTACATCAGCGCGACTGCGTCAGGCGCGGAGCCGATCCTCATAGACACTATTCAGAAGGCAAAAAGTCTAAACTGGATACCGGGAACACACGAACTGGCTTTTTTGTTGAGCGCCGAAGGTGCAGATCAGGTCTATTCTATCGACACAAAGAATAACAAGATTCGACAGCACACGTATAGCGATGACACGATTGAGAGGTTTAGCTTTGCACCTTATGGCGCATCGCTAGCCTGGCTTAAGCGGACCGATCCCGACTTCGTGCCATCCCAGATCTCTCCAGACTATAAACGATCGGGGCTTTACGAGCGGTTGTTTTATGGTGAGGAGGGCGTTGTGATCGATTCCGAGAACACCTGGGCCTTTGATTTTCTCGATTCCGAGCGGCTCGACTCCAAGGTAAGACCTTCGAGCGAACTCTGGTTGAAACGGACGGGTACGGAAACCTTTCAAGTAGAAGTTCCGGGACAAGTGAAGCGTTTTTATTGGTCCTCGGATGCGTCGAAGCTGTCAATTACGTACGCTGCAGATTACATGCCGAAAGAAGACTGGTTCAGCGCGTACAGCCTCGGTGTTTTCGATATCATGTCGAAGAGCTTTGGGGCGCTCGCTCGCGCTCGCCCACGATCGGAAATGGGAATAGTGCAATACTATAATGGCGGCGAGTGGGTTCCAGGCGAAAACCAGCTTTTTGTTCGCCGCACGATAAAAAATGGCGTCTGGGGTCCCGGCGAGATATCATGGGCACTGATTAATCTTGATGCGGTCGATGTGTTGGAGGATAAAAGGCATATTTGGAAGGAAACGGAGATTTACAGTCGAGATTCTGAACCTGCATTCGTTCCAGTCGACAAGAATATTATTTATTCCAACAAGACCCTCCATGCGCGGAAGTCACTCTATCAAATTACGTCTTCGAGCATGGAGAAAGCCGACATACTAAAAGATGTACAGGGCTCGGTTTCAATGGTTCGTTTCAGCATCGATTTTGAAAAGGCTGTTTTCGTCAATCAAAGTCTCACCCGTCCACCGGAGATCTATATTTGGCGGAAAGGATTTGAGCCGGAGAAATTAAGCCGTTTACATAAGCAGATCGACGAAAAGCAACTGCCAAGAGTGAAAGAAGTGACCTGGAAAAGTAAAGATGAGGTCGCGGTGCAGGGCTGGTTGCTGGAGCCTGTTGGAGATCGGTCTGACAATAACCCCTGGCCGCTTGTAACGTTTGTCCATGGCGGGCCGGGTTTTGCGGCTTCGGATGAATTTGCCTTTTACTTCAAGACCTATGGCGGTCTTTGGCCCTATCCTTTGGAAGTATACGCGCTTAAAGGCATGGCGGTTTTCATCCCCAATTATCGCGGCACAAGAACTTTTGGCAATAAGTTCGGTGATCCGAAGAGTCTCGACGGCGAACCTATTGACGATATCGTCAGCGGCATTGAACATTTGATTGCCCAGGGGATTGCCGATCCAAACCGCTTAGCGATTTCAGGTCACAGCCACGGCGCCTGGCTTGGTCCGATGGTGATGATGCGGAATAACATATTCCGTACAGGGTCATTTGCAGAATTTACACAAAATTTTGTTTTAAGCTACAGTCTGTCACCAGGATACTTAAATCGAGACATACAGGACATAAAATTAGGCAACGGTGCTAGTCTTTATGAAGACCCTCAGCGCTATATTGACATTTCGCCGGAATTCCACTACGCGGGACTTGGTACAGCGGTGTTGTTCGAAGCTGGCGCAAAAAGCATGGCGGTACACATGATGGGTGCCCCGAAAGCCGCCCGGCGTGCTGGTATGCCGGTGGAATTTGTGGTTTACCCACAGACCGGTCACAACATAAAGCTTCCTCGACTGCAAAAAGAGTCCGCAGAAAGGAATTTAGACTGGTTTCGGTTTTGGCTCTTGGGTGGAGAAGATCCGAACCCGGCGAAGGCCAGGCAATATGAGCGCTGGCGTAAACTACGCTCGGAGTCGGAAAAGGACAATTAAATTGTTAAGAATGTGTTGGTTGGCCACAACAAATTTGGCGGATAAATTTTGGATTGAACATATACGTATGGCAGAGTCGAACTATAATTAGTAAAGTCAGTGTGCAGCAGAATGTGCTGCACACTGGTTGGCGTCAAGCCGAACTACTAATGTTGGCCTTCGGTCGCAGTATCGTTAATTTGAGTGCTAGTACCTTTAGTGGCTTCGGAAACTTTACCAAGATCAATCATCGTAATTCCTTTCAGGTTGAGTTGCTGCCGGATCATTCCGGCAAGTCTGAGAGTATGTATCGGACCATGAAATTACTAACATTATAAAGTATTTATATTATTCCGCATGTGGATCAATGAAACTCACCCGTTGGAATCGAATACCGGAGCACCCACTAAACAGGCCTGCAATCAGACACTGTCCAATCAAACCAACTTGCGGTGTAAGGAAACCTTCTATACCAACATCTGGAGCCCGCCAAGGCTCGACAATGTGAATGTTAGCGTAAACTGCACCCAGCGCAAAAACAATTAGATTGTCAAGAATATGACAAATTGTTGTACATAGGTTGATTGATAAACTCGGATCTGGCGATTTCGATATTGTCGGTTCGGACACAATAAAATCAGTATGCAGCGGAGTACGCTGCGTACTGGTTGACCTCAAGCTGAACTGCTAATGTTGGGCAGGAACAAGGGTATCATTACCCGGAGTGCCGACACCTTTAGTGGCTTCGGAAACTTTGCCAAGATCAATCATCGTGACTTCCTTTCAGGTTATGTTGCCGTCGGATTATTCCAGCGAGTCTGAAGTTGCGCGTCAATCTAAAAACTTCCAGCATTATTAGTTCATTATATTACTCAATATGCTGATCAGTAAAAATCATCCGCTGGGACCGAGTGACAGAGCAGCGCGCCAACCCGGTTTGCAATCACACCGCGATTTCTCTATTTCTGACTTGGTTGACGGACGGCTCCCTCCAGCGTTGGAGCCAGGCTTCTGTCCCTGCGTACCCAAAAATTTGGCTATGCCAAACGCGCAGGAACATATCCTCGTTGTTCAAGGCGCGTTCGAGTTGGCCGCGTAGCAATATTCCCTCCCTGGCCATAACGCCATCCAGTAAGACCTCCCGAAGAAAGCCGATATTATGTTTATAGATGTCTCGATAGTATTCACCGGGCGTGCTTTTGCTGAACCGCCTGACGACGTCGCGCGGTAGATCGTGCTGAAAGGCCTTGCGTACCAGGCCCCGGTCGACGCCGCCATGGGTCAGAACCCATGTGGGGATGCGTAGGCAAGCTTCGATAACCGGTTGGGTGAGATAGGCGTGCACCCGCTCAGCGGTGTAGTCCGCATCCCAATGATCATAATAGTCTATGGAGAAGAACGCACAGATCAGGATATGCAGATATTTGCCCTTAGGGCTGAGATCATCCGGGATCAGGAGCGGGTGCAGAAATTGCTCGTGTCCACCAGCGCCGACAAACTCCGGATTGACGAACGGTATTTTAAATTCCGCAAACATCTCATCGCGAACGTAACCAAAGCAAGAGGCCGGGGAGGCGCGCTCGCGCAGCATGTCGCGCATGGTTCGGACGAGAGATTTCCGGCCATAGCGCGAGGCCTCCATCCAGACTTGCAACATGTTCTTGCCGAAGCCGTGGCGGCGCACATAATCGAGAGCGCCGAGATTGAAGTGGGGCTGATAAAATACATTGTCGCCGCCGACGCCGTAAAATATTGCTTGTGCGTCTTTCTTCTTTGCGAGCGCCAGCACATCTCCGGTAAGACCGATGCAATCGAAAAAACCGAGCGGGTTCACCAGCTTGTTGGACTTGAAGACTTTGGAGAGATCGGCTTTGCGATAATCCAGTTTACTTTCCACCAATGGCACACCGGCCTTGTTGGCGGCCTGGCGGCTGTAGAACCGTTCCTCACCGCGTGGGGATTGCGTGAAATAATTGATACAGGTGATCTCTGGGCGCTTGGGCGCGTCGGCCAAACAGGCCAGCGCGATCGATGAATCGAGCCCACCCAGGTTGTGTATCACGCTATCATAGCAGCCCGCCAGCGCACCGATCGTATTTTTTACTGTTTTGCGCAGCAAGGCTGCAGCCTCCTCCGGATCGTCAACTACATTCCTCTCGGCGATCTTCACCGGATCCCAGGTAAATCGGCTCTTTCTTTCAAACGGCGTAATCTCGACGCATTCCGCCGGCAGCACCTCGCCCACTTCATTCAGGCCGGTATGGGTTTTCTGATACATGGGCAGCATGATGTTGGTTTTGAGATAGTCGTAATTGACCGTGAACGGCAGGAAGGTAAAATTCGCGACATCCTGTATATCGGAAAAGTAAATCTCGACGCCTTTATAGAGCGTTACAAAACACGGGAAGGCCCCGCTGGGGTCACGCAGGATGTATTTCTTATCGGCCTCCAGGTCGTGCAGAAAGGTGACATAGCGCCCCCAATAGCTATCGATCAAATGCTGGCCCTTCGATTGCAAGCATTTACCGGATTCAAATTCATTGAGGTCATCCACCTGCGAAGTATAGGCGCCGTCCGGCCCATTCCTGAACAACCGACCGAGCACAACGCCGCCCTCATTTTGTAAATGATAGGTCTGCATACGGCCTTTATGGGCGCCGGAATGGAAGGTCACGAGGCCATCGGCCTCATAAGTTTTTTCCCAGGTGTGAGGCGAGACCTGGGGAAGTTGAGCCGCGATGTATTGGGCGGTTTTCTTCGCCTGAAGATTATTTATATCCCAAACCAGCGAGATATATCGATACATAGTCATCGTGAGCTCCCGTCGCTAGACCGCCATGATCGGCTGGTTATTGCATGTGTTGTCAATAAAATCATCGTAGATCATATTTCCGTCTTGGACCCAGCAATGGGCGTAGAACTCATGGAGCCGCACGCCGAAATGCCAGCTTGGATAAATTCGGTAACAGGCCAGAAACTCGATCAGGAAAAACGAGTTGAACAGGCAATTGTCCTTGACCGTGACAAAAAGCGGTTTCAGGATTTTATAGACCTCGGCCATTTCGTTGATCTTTTCCATGTCTTGTAATGCCACATTCGCCATCTTCTCCCGGCGGTTTTTGACACGGCCGACAATCCGCTCCATGGAGGCGAAGCGCAGCATGCTTTTGACGATGATCAGGGCCTTGAAAAAATTGAGCACATGGCGCGCGCGCATCTTCGGCGCCTCGCCGATTTCATAGCCTAGCAATTCCTTCAAATCGCTGCCCTGGGGGATCAGTTCGGCGCGCTTGCCGCGCTCTGGGTCTTGGGTGACCAAGCCGCGGCTGACGAGATCCTGCACCACTTCGAAGAATGCGTCGTTGGTCAACGGGTTTGGACCGGGAGAGACAACATCGAAAGGCTCCGCGTTTTCCCGTGCCGGCAGGCGCAAGCCCATGAGCGCGCTGAAGGGCTCAGTGTGTTTGCTCTCAAGGCACGAATATTTGTCATTGTGCAGATCGAGAAAAACAAAAGTATGATCGGTCAAGCAAATAAACGTCTGCTCTGTTAAATAAAAGGGAGGGCGTTCAGATGTGTTCATTGCCGTCACGTCTCATGTCCGCTCATGGGCTGTCGTCATTCAAAGAGTAAGCATTTGAATATTGAGATTTATAGGATATCTGAAAGCCGCCGCCCAACTTTATAAACACATTATATTATTTGGAATTTTGGGCGCAGAAAACCGATCGCTACACAGATTAAATGCGCGGTACTCGGGTCGTGACGTCGTTTGGTTTGTGTTTACGCGGACTCTTTTTTTCCGATCACACCACTCACCTCCTGGCCATTTTCCGGCCTGTGTTGCGCGCGCCACATGGCGGCATAAGCACCGTTCTTCTTTACCAACGTCTCATGACGGCCGCGCTCGACGATCTCGCCTCGGTCCAGCACGATGATTTCATCGGCGTGCACCACCGTGGATAAGCGATGGGCGATGATCAGGGTCGTCATGCCCTTCGAAACTTCGATCAGATTGTCGAGAATGGTTTGTTCGGTTTTGGAATCGAGTGACGACGTCGCTTCATCGAAGACAAACATCTGAGGGTTTTTAAGCGCGGCGCGGGCGATCGACACCCGCTGTTTTTCGCCGCCGGACAGTTTCAAGCCCCGCTCGCCGACCTTGGTCTGATAGCCCTGCGGCATGGCCAGGATCTTGTCATGGATATGAGCCAGCCGCGCCGCCTGTTCGATTTCCGCCGGGCTGCTGCCCTGTTTGCCGAAGCCGATATTGTAAGCAATGGTATCGTTGAACAGCACTGTATCCTGCGGCACAACCGCAATCGCGCGCCGCAGATCCGCCAGCGCCATGGCGTGGATCGATTGCCCGTTCAAGCAGATCTCGCCCTCATTGGGATCGTAAAACCGCATGAGCAGACGGATGAGCGACGACTTGCCCGCGCCGCTACTGCCGACCACGGCCAAGGTCTTGCCGGGCTCTACAGTAAAGCTGATGTCGTTCAGAATTTGCCGGTCTGGGAGGTAGGAGAATGCGATTTTGCGCACTTCCAGCTGGCCCGTGCCGACGGGTGCTCGCCCGTCTCCGGCAATCGCGGTTTCGGCCGCGCCTTCTTCCGTCTTCCGGTCCATCAAGCCCATCATTTTTTCGATGAAGGCCACGCCATAGGCAATGTCGCGAAGCGCTACCCCCAGCGTCTCCAAGGGCCGCACGATCTGCAGCATATAGGCGTTCACCAGCACAAAATCGCCGAGCGTCATGGCGCCCTGGCGGACCTGTAAGACACCCGCGAAAATGGCCGCGCCCAGCGATAGCCCAAAAACGCCGGCCACCAAGACGCCGTTCATGCTCTTGCGCGCATAGAACGTCGCCCAGTGTCGCTCGGACTTTGCCAAAGCGCTGTCGTAACGCTCACCGATAAAGCGCTCCGCATTGAAATATTTGACGGTCTCGGTGTTCAAGATACTGTCCGTCAAATTGGCATAAGCATCGACTTGAGTTGCCGACACATCGCGGCTCGGGCCAATGATCCGCGCAACCCCATACGCAAAGGCCGCCCCATAACCGATCACCGACAGGCTCAAGATCGCCAGAAAAATCGGCTGCGACAGAAACGCCAACACCGCCCCGATCATCAGCACCTCAATCAACACCGGCAGAATGGTGAAAACCGCATGATTGAGCAGCACCCGGTAGCCTGCAAGACCCTGCGCCAATGTCTGGTTGAGTGCCCCGGTTTCCCGGTCGAGATGAAACGACATCGGCAGGTTGATGACATGACCAAACAGCCGGCGGCTCAGGCGGCGTTGTAGCCGTTGATCCGCGGTTCCAAAAAAGAACCACCGGATCTCCCCAAAGGAACGAGAGATCCATAGACTGAATATATAAAACAGAATGAGTGCGACCGGGCCTAAGGTGATCGACGTTTGCCCCAAAATAGGAAATGGCGATTTGACGCTGACCCACTGACCGCTTCCCAGACCGTCGACGGCAAACTTAAGTGCTATCGGCGCAAGGGCAGCGAAGATTGCTGTCCCAAGCACAAAAAATAAGGTCAAGGTCAGCCGTTTTTTGACAAATCTATCCGCCTCTGTCCATGCCAGGGAAGTCGCTTGTCGCAATGTGCTTTTCAAGGACACTTATTTCCCTCAATGTTGCTTGGTGATTGAGATTTATTTGGTCGATCTCATGATATTCTTGGTTGAATGCTCGGGTTCAGGAAGAGAGCTCATCAATATACGGAGCAAATCTGGCAGCCATTCAATTGTTTTGCGAATATACGCCTGTAAGTCGTTCCGTAATCTGTCAATTTCTTTCCGGTGATAGGTGTAACAAAGCCGTCTCAAATCAATCTCGCTGTCGCTAAACAGTTCGTATTCCTTCAGGCGAATATAATATGTGCGATCATTTATATTCTGAACCAAATGAATGATGTCGGCATTCCCGGATTGTCCGGCTATATGAATAAAAAACTTGTTCAAGATGCGCACGACCTCTCTGGGTGAATTCGTCCCCGATTTATCCATCTCGCGAAAAAAGCTAGGTGGTTTGAGCATCCCGGGAACTCGGCCATCGTTCCTGGTGACGCTCAAAGACCAGTCCAAGAGCAGCTGGTTTAAGGTGTAGAGGTCCCTGATTTCGGATTCTGATAATTCTTTGGTGAAAAACCCTGCTTTTGGCACATCTTTGATCAGCCGCTCGGCGGCAAGTTGAATGAGCGCCTCGCGAACCGGGGTGTTGCTGATGAACAATTGATCCGCAAGCGGCTCAACCAAAATTCGTTTACCGACAGGTAGTTCATGGGTAATCACCCGCGCTTTGATCTCGCAGTAAACCCGTTGCCGACTGGAATCGTTTAACGCTTCAGTCATCATTTGTTCTAAGCCTCACAAAATAAAGCAATTTCTCGAAAATGTGCCGCCATTGATCCGATCACGAAGCGTGCGGATTCCAATTCAAAAAAACCGTAGGTAGTTGCCGGAGCCAATTGGTCTCCACCTCGCAGTCGACGGGCAGGCCCTCGCCAGGGGCATCGACATTGGTGATGATGTGCGAGCGATATATATCGATTTGCTCGGGTTCGATTGGATAGAGGCTGTGCCTGGTGATGTTCAACATCATGGTCGTTCCCGCATCGCTCGTGGTGGGGGTTAAACCTCTGACAGATTTGTTACTAAGTAAATTGGCCTAATCAGCCTATAGGGAGGCTGGTTGGTACCCGTGGGCATTGCAATGTGCGCCGTTATGAGACAGTGAGTGTAGTTAGGGTTGTGTAGACCGGTCCGGCCTCATTGTTTGGCGGCAAAGATTCCAACAACGTCGTTGAAAGAAAGCTGATTGCCATACAATGCCTGCACGACGGCTTGCACCCTTGTCGACGCATCCAGCCGTTGTTTTGCACTCTCCACATGATGATGGACCGTCGATTGACTGAGACCCAGAATTTGGGCGATGGCCCAATCGCTCTTACCTTGAGCCACATATTTGAGGCACCGCAGTTCCTGTGTGGTCAACTTCGAACGGATCCTTTGCACTATGAAACGTGGATTGACAATCTTACTTGCTGTCTCGTGCATATAAACCGACATCAGATAGACGGCCAGATAGCTTAGGGGATCATTTTCGCCAGCGTTTTTGGCCTCTGGAATCACAGTGCATGACGCTGGTAGGGCTCCGGGCGAGTGGATCGGCACGGTAAAGCCGTGCGATAGGCCGTGGTCTTTAGCCTTCGCCATAATTGTTTTCTGACGCTTTGTCAGCTCATCCGCAAATCCAGCATCGCCCCAGAAAAAAGGTTGAGCCGTTCGGTTTGCGTATTGAAAAACCGGGTCGACCCGGTCGAACCTATTGGCGCTGAAATATTGCATCCAACTGTCCGGGTAGGTGTGCAATACAATCGCAGTTTCTGGCGGATTCAGAGGATCGACATGCGAAATACACGCAAAATATCGAAAGCTCATCCGCTCAGTTGCCTGTCGAAATGCGTGCTTTAATTCACCAAGGCGCGATATTTGTTCGCACTCTTCAACAAAAGACTGCCCGATTTCCAGGTAATTCGGTTTGTCCGACATCATCACCATAATGACTAATGCAAATTACAAATATTGTTGCAGATCTCCATGGCAGATGCGTGACCAAGGTATCTGTATTATACATTGCAGATATCTTTATAGCGTAGTTCAATTAGGTAGAGAAGAAAAGTGTTTAGATATTGAAAGTTATGACTTTTTTGTAATCTTCACACTGCAAAGACGATCATAAGCTACAATCTACAGCTGTAGGAAGTGATTGCAATCCTATCGCGAAAACAGGACGGATACGGACCATCTCCAAAACCCGCGTCGCCGGCCAATCATGTTGTTTTGCAGATGTAGTGGAAAAGCATACCCCTGGGATACATCACGGCGTGGGTAACAGTTTTCTGCCTAGAGTCGCAGGTTCCTATTGGTGAAATATCGAAAGAGACAACTCTGAGTTCGGTTTAACCTTCTCAGTAATAAAAGATTGCAGCGCTTGGGTGTAAAGACTGGGGGTTTCCCAAGACCAGCCACGGTCGGGTTTTATACTTTCAAACTCATAACACCCTCAGCAATCTCGATGCTGCGGATGCACGACAGAAAAGTTTGTCCCAGTACACTATATCCCATCTCGACCTTGCTTATATAGGCTGGCACATAGGCCAGGATGATCGGTCCAGCGACCAGGCTGTCGAGGCGCGCAAAGGCCATATTGGTTTCACCATTGGCCGTCATACAGGCCTGATTAAAAGTCAGCAGGTCGATGTCAAAGCCAATGCGGGCGGCGTCTTTCGGGCACAGCGCAATATTATCGGCCCCAGTATCGATTAGAAAATCAATTTTTACACCGTTAACAGAAGCGGGTAGAACATAACGACCGTTATTCTGATGGATACGGATGATGCCGTCTTCAAAGCCAGCCGAAACGCGGGTCTGGTCTACCCCGACTGCCATAGGCATTTCGCCGGTCTGTACAAATTTACAAGCTGCGCCTCCACCTTCGTTTTCCTCGCGACAGCCGATCATCAGAAACGCTTTCAGCTCCTCTGTATGATCAGGCATTACATAGAAGTCATGATAGCCAAATAAACGGTACAGATTGTAAATCTTGCGGTTGATGTTTTGCACCTCCGTTTCAAACGGCAGGGTTCCGAGACTTGCCTGTAGATCTGAATAATAGATGGCTTGCGTATTGTGGTAGGCGTAATCGGCGACGACATCCCAGCAATGATAACTTTTGTCATCGTAAGCAGTGGTGAGTGCCTCAGGCAGGTTGGAGAGTATGCGCTTGGGTGCTTCAAGACGCTTATTGTCCCGCCCCACCGCGACATAGCAATAGCTATCGAAGCTCCAAGACCTGAGCAGCGGCTCGAGCTGGCCTGTGAGGGCAGGCACGTTCTCGCAAGCATGCAACATTCGGTAGAGCGTGGTCTCGATCTGCCCATCCGACAGCTCGGACAACATATCGAAGGGCATATTATTGGGCGGTGATGTTCTGACCATCGGGAATGTCCTTATTCGATATCCTACATCAGGATATTTATATCCTAAAATGGGATATTTTGAAACTGGGATTATTGGCTGGTTGGTATATTTTTTAAACTGGCCGGAAAAATGACGAAATCCCTTCGCTCAGAACGTCACCAGGCGTTGTGCCGCCTTCTCGTTGAAGCGCGCTATGAGACCGGTTTGAACCAAATAGACTTGGCGAACCTTTTGGGGCGTCCGCAATCCTATGTATCGAAGGCAGAATCGGGCGATCGTCGGATCGACGTCGTTGAATTCTTAGAATTAACGGAGGTGGCAAACATCGACCCGGTAAAGATCATCAAGAGCCTGTTGTCCGTGCCCCGTTAGGCAAGATCAACAACACTGCAATCGGCTCATGGTTTCTCTTTGCGGACAGCCCTTAGGATCTTAATGGGGTCTGTTCCCATCGCATCCGTCAGCGCGATAAACTCAACCACACCGAGCCTACGCTCACCAATCTCCGTTTTTGAGACAAACGACTGATGCTCATCAATCAGCTCGCCTAGTTGCGTCTGGGTCAGTCCAGCCCTGTCTCTCGCGGCAACCAAAAGTTTACGTAAAACCTGATGCCGGTTGCTTCGAGGAGATTTCTGCATTTGGCCCGCCTTCCATTAGGAAATTAACGGGTCAGCAATAATCCCAATTTCGAATTATCCCATTTCAGGATAATTGCTCAACAAATTTGAATCATCCAATTCCTCTATCTATTTTCGGAAAACCTAGTATCCTAGGTGATATTCAGAAACTTACTGGTTGGTCTTGTTCCGTGGTTCTGGCACTTGGCAATATCGTCGCACAGAACCTACGTCGGTTGCGTCAACAACGCGGTTGGACGCAAGAGGAACTGGCCGGTCGAACCGGTGTGAACCGCAACTATATCGGCATGATCGAGCGCCAGGAGAATTCTCCTACCATCGAAATGATTGAACGTTTATCTACAGCGCTAAAAATCGAGCCAATGGCGTTACTTGAACGAGAAAAAAAGAAAACCAGAAACTAATTTAAGAAGATGTCTATTCCTAATTAGAAGCTCATAAATTGGATTCGCGGCCTATGATGCTGACTAATTACAGCCCCAGCACTCACAATGTGAAATTTCTGCGCACCTTATCCGAAGGCTGCGATACCCGGCTGATCGACGCCTGGCCGCGCGAGAACAAACACGACCGTCGCTGTTTTGAACTTCTAAAGCGCGCCTATGTCAAGGCCCGTTATTCTGAGCATTACAAGATCACCGAAGAAGAATTGCAATGGCTCGGCATAAGAGTAGAAGCCCTCCAGTCCCTGGTCGAAGAGGTCTGCACCGAACGGCTTGAAAAGCTGGCGGGGGAAGTCGGGCGGGGGTAGGGCTCGGAATGAGGGAAATTTAGGGCTAATTGGCTCTTGACAAATGTACTATATATGGTACATTCAAGATCGAAATGAGGCTTGAATGGTCAGTCCAAAGACCCCAAAGAAACTGCCTGCCTCGTTTTTCAGGACATCGGGCGGTACAGAGCCGGTTCGAAAATGGCT
>JAJFIN010000152.1 GCA_021774955.1 Alphaproteobacteria bacterium
GATATTTGGGGCGCTGTTCATTTTTGTTTTCTCCCTCCCTGAGAACGGTTCGCATGAGGCGGAGCGGCATAGGATGGCGCCAGCCCGCGCGACATGTTCCCGGTTGGCGAAAGTGTAGGAGAGAACGCGTTTGGGGGCAAATGTTGAGAGTCTTTTCTGCCGCAACCCGGCCCTCTTTTCGCCACACGCCACTTCTAGACGTGTCAGCGCTCGGGTGGGCAGGCAAGAGTGTATCTCGTATGCGTTTGATTAAGTTTCTGATTCAATTTTTCTGTACAATTCTCGTTCTCATTTTGGCGCTGGGTATTTATGCCTTTTGGATTGAGCCGTCATCTCTGACGGTGACACGCGTGACCATACCTGTCGAAGGCCTCAGGACGCCCATCCGCGCGGTGTTGATCGGCGATGTTCAACCGAACCTGCCCTATGACACGCCCAGGCGCTTTGCCCGCATTGCCAAGCTCGCCAATGCGGCCGAGCCCGACGTGGTTTTGCTGGTCGGCGATTATGTTAGCCATATGCGCTGGCGCACGGGCTTTGTCAATCCGCGCCGGACGACCGCTATGCTCGGCACGATCAAGGCCCCGATGGGCACCTATGCCGTGCTCGGCAATCACGATTGGTTTTGGAACGGCTCGGAAATGCGCCGCCTACTGATGGAACAAGGCATTCATGTGCTTGAAGATAGCGCGCAACGCGCCGAGGCCCGCACGCCATCGGGCGACAAGGCGTTGTGGATTGCCGGGTTGAACGATGCGCTGACTCAACACACGGACATCGCCAAGACGCTCGCCCAGGCCGACACGCGCGCACCGGTGTTGTTGCTCACCCATACACCCGATGTCTTCCCCAAAGTGCCGGGCCGCGTGGCGCTGACGCTTGCCGGTCACACCCATGGCGGCCAGATCAACCTGCCCTTTATCGGCCGCCCGTTCGTGCCCTCGCGTTTTGGCGCCCGCTATGCATATGGTCTGATCACGGAACAAGGGCAGCGGATGTTTGTCACCAGTGGCACAGGGCTCGCGCTCTACCCGGTGCGATTTCGTGTGCGACCGGAGATTGTGGTGTTGGAATTGGTGGCGAAGTGAGGGGGCAGGCTAGATTCCATTAGCAAGTGCACCATCTGTCGCCTTATTGAGAAGATGTAGCTCTGCTTGATTGGAATTGCTGAGCCAGTTTTAGAATCGGTTTTATGCTGGATTTGTCCATGAAATCAAATCCCTCCAGCTCTTGTTTTTTGGCTTCCGGATCATCGTTTTTCCATGCCCCGATTTTCAAAATCAGCCGGGTCCACCAACTGACTTCCTTTGGATTTAACCGGCCGCGCAGTGCCACATGTTCTATTTGTGAAAGCAAGTTTTTGGGTAGGCTGTCCGCAACCCAATCATCAAGTTTCTGCCCAGAGGGGGCTCCGGAAACGGTGAACAGGATTATCGGTTTTTTCACAATGTTGGCCAAATTCTCTTTCACCCAATTGCGGATTGTCAGTTTGTAGATGATTACCGAGCTGCCAAGGACCAAAAAGTCGTACTTCGATGGATCAGCACTTGCATCTTTCACATCAAACACTGGCAAGCCGGTCGCCTCGCCGATCCAATCGGCATATTGAGCTGTGCTGCCATACTTACCTGAAAAGAAAATAGCGCCATTCATTTTGAATCCAGCCTTGTTATTTAGTCCCTCAAATTTTGCGTTTTTTAACCCGTATCCCATCTTCGATCCGCCCTGTGGGGTGCAGGATGACCTGCTCGCTCGGCTCCAGCCCTTCTACAACTTCGGCATAGCGTTCATTCTTCGGACCTATTTTTACCGGTCGCAAGCGCGCGCGGCCCTTATTGAAGGTAAAGACCGCCCATTCGCCCTGCTCGCGGAACAGCGCGCTCACGGGGACGCGTAGGGCGTCTTGTTTTTCCCAAATGACGATGCGGACTTCGACCCGGAAGCCGTGGCCGAGTTGAGCGCGGCGTTCCGGCGGTTCATCAAAATCAATCAGGGTATTCACGCGTTGTTCCGTGATGCCGAGGGCGGAGGTTTTGGTAAATCCAGAGGGCTCAATCAGACGGACACGGCCTTCGAGATTGTCCGTACCGCCCCAATTATCGATGATCACGCGCTGTCCGGCTTCGACCTTGACGGCATCGCTTGAGAGTAGATCGGCAACGATTTCAATGTCGAGCGGATCGCCGATTTCCATGATCGCCATACCAGCGGCAACAACGGTTTCGCTTTCATTAAGCACGTTCAAGATGCGCCCGCTCACCGGTGCCTTAACGGGCACGCAACAGGGCGGTTGGCTCGCCCGTCCACTGTTGTTGTCAGTGGTTTCTTCCGGACCGATCAGGAGCGCGCGCGCGGTTTCAAGCTCATAGCGTGTCACTTCGAGCGCCGCATCGGCGGTGGCGCGTTCAGCCTGACGGGTGCGGTATTCCAATTGGACACGATCAAGTTGCGCGGCCGAAATCGTGCCGCGTGCAGCTAAAGGCTCGGCGCGTTTTAGCTCCGCTTCGGCGTAATCGAGCGCGGCATCCGCCCGCATCAAATCGGCCTCGGCTAAGGCACTGGCTGCTTCGGCGGCTTTGATCGTGGCTTCGGCCTGAGCTCTGCTTCTGACATCCAGAAACGTTGGGTCGATCGGTTCGATATTCGCCACCACGGTTTCGCCGCCGATGACTTCATCGCCAGCGTGTTTTTCGATGCGCAATACGCGGCCGGTAATCGGCGCCGAGACGATATAGACTTCTTTGACCCGGGTTTGCCCTTCATCTTCGACCGTGATCAAGAGCGGTCCTTGGGAGATCGCAGCGGTGTCGACGGGGATCGCATTTGGGATCACCGCCATGATCACCAAAAAGGCTAAAATCAAACCGGTGCCTGCCCAAAGAACAATGCGAATTTTGGATCGCTTCATGGTTTTTATTCCCGCGTTTTGAGGACTGAAATGAGGTCGAGACCATAGACCCGGCGCGCAACCGCTATGGCCGACAATATTGCCGAGAGCAGGGTGACGCAGGCCGCGGTGGCGAGGGTCGAAGGATAGATTACCAGTGGAATGCGAATTAGATCTGATTCGAAAGCATAGGCCATGTAGGCAGCCATAGCATAACCTAAAACAGAACCGACCGGTAGCGCGATGATGACGAGGATGAATAATTCACCCAATAACATATAAGTCACTTCCGCCCGCGTGAACCCAAGCACACGAAGCGAACCTAATTCGCGTCCACGTTCCGACAGGGCGATACGCGCGGCATTGTAGACAACACCGAAAGTGATGATGCTAGCAAAACCGATATAAAAGCCGATCATGATGTACATGCTCTCGGCGATGGTGTCGCGAAAAGACTGTATCGCAGAAGCTTTTACGGTGGCGCCGCTAATAGCCGGCGTCTCTTTGATGGTGGCGAAGAAAGCCGCTTCTTGGGATTTGTCGACCAGTAAATGGGCGCCGGATTGCGCTTTGCCGCCGCCCATGACCCGGTCCAGGGCCGCCAAATTCATGTAAGCCGAAAGCCCGACATATTGTTCAACAATGCCGACAATGGGCAGAACCACCTTAGGGCGCCGCTCATCCATCGCTTCAACGATAAGGTCTTGTCCAGGGCGTGCCTGTAGATTTTCGGCCAACATGTCGGTGAGCACGACGCCGTCTTGCGGCAGGGTAATAACCTCGCCCTCTTTGTCCAAAAGGCGGCTCAATTGCGCGCCTTCCGGGACACCGAGAAGCGAAACACGCTCCACCCGGTGGCCCAGTTTCAATTTGACCGGAACGGCCCGGAAAGGCTCGGCCCTGAGTACACCCGGCAAACGCGAGGCCTCATAGTAAATCCGCTCATCCTTAGACTGATTATAACCAATTGAAATATCTTGGCGCTGCGACAGGAAATAATAGACATCCAGCAATTCATCGGTTGCATCAAAAAAGTAAAATGTTGTGACCAGCAACGACCCTGACATGGCCACTCCGAGGCTGGTCAATAGAGCTCTCAAAGGCCGGTGCTCAAGATGGCGCAAGATGAGATGGGCTCCGGTTGAAGCTTTGCGGAACCAGGTTGTTTGCTCCAGCAATGTTCGCTTATAGCGGGCCGGTGCTGGCGGCGCCATGGCCACAGCAGGGGCCAATTTTACCGCCTTGCGTACCGAACTCGCCATACCGGCCGACGCGGAAAGCAAGGTAACAAAGACTGCGATGCCCACCACTCCGAGGTCCATTTCATAATGCAAGAAGGGAAATCGAAAAAAGTCGGCGTATATGTTCGTCAGTCCGCGCCCCATCCAGACGCCGCCAACCAATCCAATCAAAATTCCAATGGTGGCGATGGCGGTGACAAACTTAAAGTAGTGCCAGCCGACATCGCGGTCGGTATACCCAAAGGCCTTGAGAAGGCCAATCTGCTCACGTTCGGTTTCCACAAGGCGCGATATGACGATGTGTAAAAGAAACGCGGCAACGATCAGAAAAATCGGTGCAATGGCCCGCCCGATGACCCGCAATTGTACGAACTCGTTCCTCAAAAAAGTATCGGAGAAATGGTCCACCCGGCCATAGGCGCCGACACCGCCATAAGGCTCCAAGAGAAAATCAAGCCGGGCGATGACATGCGGCTCTTGCGCATGACGCATCAAGGTGACGCTCACCTCATTGAATGCACCTTTGAGATCGAAGGCCGCCTCAAGGGCTGACCGGTTCATCCAGATAATGCCAAACGCCTTGTCATCGGGAACCATCTGACCAGGGCCGATCGCATAAACAAATTCCGGTGACAGAGCAATGCCCGCGATAGTCAATAAACGCTTCCGGCCGTTTATGATTGCGGAGAATTGATCGCCGGGATTGAGCTCATGGGCCTCGGCGAAATTTTCGCTGACGACGACCTCATCGTTTTCAACCGGAGAGGGGCGCTGCCCCAACTGAATGGCAAAATGATTCAGACCCGTTTCCGGATCTTCCGACAGTGATAACAGCTGGCCGGTCGCCGGGCGGTCCATGCCGGGCACGTCGATGACAACCTGTTCAACGATGCGGGTGTCGACACTTGCCACACCCTCGATCAAAGCAATGCGGTCGACCAGCGAAAGCGGTGCGCGCTTGAGCACGGCAAAGATCTCGGCAAACCGGTAACGCTCATAATAGGCGTCTTTGGTTTGCTCAAGCGAACGCAAGGTGCCATAGGCCATAACGATGGTCGCCACTCCGCACGCGATGACCAATGCGATGGCCAGAGCTTGCGCGCGAATATGCCACAAGTCGCGCAAGAGCTTTCGATCAAGGCTTGCCAATTTTACCAATGGAGATCCCTTGCTTTCTGTTTATTGGCGGTCGTTTCGATTTTGGCGATTTGGCCATTGGCCATGAAGATCACACGATCGGCCATTCCGGAGATGACGGCATTGTGCGTAATCAATGCCGTTGTCGTGCCCAGTTCGCTTTGCACCCGCTCGATTGCTTCTAGCACAACAATGCCGGTTTCGTTGTCGAGCGCGCCGGTTGGCTCATCGCACAGAAGAATGCCCGGCCTCTTGGCAATCGCGCGGGCGATGGCGACGCGTTGTTGCTCGCCGCCAGATAATTGCGCCGGGAAATGATCGAGGCGCTGCTCAAGCCCGACGATCGCCAGCGCCTCTTCCGGCGCCATCGGTTCACGGGCAATCTCGGTTACGAGGGCCACATTCTCCTGCGCCGTCAAGCTTGGGATCAAATTATAGAACTGAAAGACAAAGCCAACCTCTTCGCGCCGGAACTGGGTGAGTGCGCGATCATCGCAAGCGGTTAACTCCCGGTCCTTAAAAAAAACTTCACCAGCCGTGGGATGATCGAGACCGCCTAAGATGTTAAGCAAGGTCGACTTGCCGCTGCCGGACGGGCCTAAGAGAACAATGATCTCACCCTCGTCGATTTCGACATTCACGCCGCGCAGAGCATGAACCTGGACTTCGCCCGTGCCGTAGACTTTGGTGATGTTCTGGGTCTTGAACGTATACACGGGGGGTCATGCCTCGCCAAAGGAGCGATCTTCCCGGCAACTAAACGACAGAACGTGTTGTGATGCAAGGGGTTGGGGGAGTAGGTTAGAGGTAGGACCATCGGAGCGCGAACTGAACTCCCCTGTCGTCGTCGCCCTTTTATTTTCACCCCGTAGCTTGACCACGGGGTCCAATTGAGGTTTCCGCAGAAATAAAGGAAATAAAGGGGTCGTAGCCCTTAAAACTCTCAACACCGCTTCTCCGCCGCTCCTCTCGCCTTCTCAACCACCCGAAGGGCTACCATGGTTGAGAAGGCGAGAGGCCATCACATCGCGATTCAGCTCCTATCCTTGGGAAAAGGGGCGGCAGTCCTTAAAATTCATAGCAAAGGGATTGGCGGCATCGTCGGTCGTGGTTTTTAGGTTTTCGAGAAACAATCTTTCTAAAGACTATTCTTTAAGGGCTACGACCTCTTTTTCCCTATTAAAATATTCCATGAACTCGGCAACGGTGGCAAACAACGCCTCGAAGCCTTCTTTCTCGCTGGTCATAACGTCCGCACCCGTCCTATTGAGTTCCGGGTCGGCAGCACCAAAAAGCTCCTGCGTGAGCTTCAGCATGCGC